>JAJZZR010000370.1 GCA_021797465.1 Pseudomonadota bacterium
GCGGCGTAGCCTCGTGGCCGCCGCCCTGTATGATGAAGTTGGCCACCACCCGGTGGAACAGGGTGTTGGTGTAGAACCCCGAGCGCACGTAGTGCAGGAAGTCCTTCACGGTGAGCGGCGCGCGCCGCGGCCGCAGCTCGATCACGAACGAGCCCATGCTCGTGTTCACGCGCACCTCGGGATTCGGCAGTGCGCCACGCGCGGCGGCCGGCGCGGCGTGCAGCCCCAGGCCGGCGATCAGCGCGAATGCGGCCGGTAGCGCACCGCGGCGCGTGAATGTCCAGTTCCGGTCGTGCATTGGTACTCCCAACGAAGTCGTCCAGGCGGGCCATCTTAGCAGCGCCGTGCCAAACCCCGTACTATGCGCACCCATGGCACAAATGGACAGCGCACCCGGCGGGGTGTTCAGTCGCGGCGCGACCCGCTTCGCCCCCAGCCCCACCGGCGAACTGCACCTGGGCAATGCGCGCACCGCCCTGTTCAACTATCTGCTGGCGCGCCATGCCGGCGAGCGCTTCGTGCTGCGTATCGAAGATACCGACGCCGGCCGCACTCGGCCCGAGTATATCGAGGGGCTGCTGGCCGATCTGCGCTGGCTGGGTCTGGAGTGGGACGCCGGTCCGGGCCGGGACGATGCACACGGCCCGTATTTTCAGTCGCAGCGCGCGGCGCACTACGCGGGCTTGTTCGCCCGGCTCGAGGATCTGGGGGCCGTATATCCGTGTTTCTGCACGGCGCTGCAGCTCGAGGCCTCACGCCGCGCGCAGCGCGCTTCGGGCCGTCCGCCGCGGTATGCCGGCACCTGCCGGGACCTGACTGCGCAGGAGCGGGAGCGCCGTCGGGCCCAGGGGCTTGCGGCGACACTGCGCTTCCGCGTGCCCTCTGGCCAGCGCATCGAGTTCACCGATCTGGTGCACGGACCGCAGAGCTTTCTTTCGGACGACATTGGGGATTTCGTGATCCGGCGGGCCGATGGCTCGGCCGCGTTCTTCTTCTGCAACGCCGTGGACGATGCGAGCATGGGCGTATCCCAGGTGCTGCGCGGCGAGGATCACCTGGCCAACACGTCGCGCCAGCTGTTGGTGCTCGCGGCGCTCGGCTTGCCGGCTCCGCGCTATGGGCACGTCTCGCTCATCCTCGGTCCCGACGGCACGCCGCTCTCCAAGCGACACGGCGCGGCCAGCGTGCGCGAGTTCCGCGAGCGCGGCTACCGGCCCGAGGCGCTGGTGAACTATCTGTTCCGCCTGGGCCACTCGAGCCCGGAGCACGCGCTGCTCGGCCTGCCGGAGCTCGCGCGCGCGTTCGATACGGGCCATCTGGGACGATCGAGCGCGCATTACGACGAGCAGCAGCTGCGCGTTTGGCAGAAGTCCGCGGTGCACCAATTGACGCCGGAACAGGCGCGCGGGTGGCTCGCGGCGCTGCTGCCGGAGGGAATCGCCGCCGCGTCGGCCGATGCGTTCGTCGCCGCAGTGGTGCCGAATGTGGTGCTGCCGGAGGACGCCGCGCCCTGGGTACGCATCGTATTCGGCGGGCCGCCCGGGCTCGAGCCGCCGGATGAGCTGGTGGTTCGCGAGGCGGGCCCGGGTTTCTTTGCCGCGGCGGCGCGAGCCGCGGCCGCGGGCGCGAGCGATCCGGCGTCCATTACGGACGCGGTACGGACCGCGAGCGGCCGCAAGGGGGCACAGCTGTATATGCCTTTGCGGTTGGCGCTGACCGGATGCCGCCACGGGCCCGAGTTGGGCCCGCTGCTGAAGGCGCTGCCGGCCGGGGAGGCCGAACGGCGTTTGGCACGGTTTGCATAGGATGCGGCCCTCGGCCGGCCGGCCCGGGGGGGGTCGCAGCGTGACATCGAGACCATGATGATTCGGATCCACAACTCGCTCACCGGAAACAAGCAGCCGCTCACGCCCATCGTGCCGGGCGAGGTGCGCATGTACGTGTGCGGCATGACGGTATACGACTTCCTGCACATCGGCCACGCACGTATGATGATCGTGTTCGATGTGGTGACCCGGTATCTGCGCCACCGCGGCTGCCGCGTGACCTACGTGCGCAACATCACGGACATCGACGACAAGATCATCAAACGCGCCGCCGAGAACGGCGAGTCGATCGAGGCGCTCACGGTCCGCTACATCGATGCCATGCACGCCGATTGTGCGACCCTCGGCGTGCTGCCGCCGGATTTCGAGCCGCGCGCCACCGACCACGTGCCCGGTATCGTGACCATGGTCGCGAAGCTCATCGAGCGCGGCTATGCGTACGTCGCGGCGAATGGCGATGTCATGTACGCGGTGGCGAAATTCGAGGGCTACGGTCGCCTCTCGGGCAAGCGGCTGGCGGACCTGCGCGCCGGAGCGCGTGTGGAGATCGACGCGGGCAAGCGCGATCCGCTCGATTTCGTGCTGTGGAAGCACGCCAGGCCGGGCGAGCCGTCGTGGAACTCTCCCTGGGGGCCAGGCCGCCCGGGCTGGCACATCGAGTGCTCGGCGATGTCCGTGGCGTTGCTGGGAGCGCATTTCGACATTCACGGCGGCGGCATGGATCTGAAGTTTCCGCATCACGAGAACGAGATCGCCCAGTCGTGCGCCGCGACCGGTGAGCGCTTCGCCGAGATCTGGATGCACAACGGCTTCGTCAACGTCGACAACGAGAAGATGTCGAAGTCGCTCGGCAATTTCTTCACCGTGCGCGAAGTGCTGCCGAAGCTGCGCCATCCCGAGGTGCTGCGCTACTTCGTGCTTGCGAGCCACTATCGCGGCCCTATCAACTACTCGCTCGAGCAGCTCGAGCAGGCCGATGCGGCGCTGCAGCGGCTGTATCTGGCCTTGCGCGGGCCCGCACAGGCCGCGCCGGCGAACTCGCCTCGTATGCAGCAATTCCACGCGGCGATGGACGACGATTTCAATACGCCGGAGGCGCTCGCCGTCCTGCAAGCGCTGGCGCGGGAGATCAATACGGCACGGGACGCGGGTGACGCGGCGCGCGCCGCCGCGCGGGTTGGCGAACTGCGCCGGCTCGGCGGCGTGCTCGGCCTGCTTGGCGAGGACGCCGAGCAGTGGCTGCGGCGCGCCAAGCTCGGTGCGGCCGCGGCATCGGAGTCGGCCACGGCGCCCGCGAGCGGGAATCCGGCCGAATCGCTCTGCGACAGCGAGATAGAAGCGCAAATCGCCGCGCGAGCTGCGGCGCGCCAGGCGAAGAATTGGGCCGAGTCGGACCGGATCCGCGCCGCACTCGCGCGCGCCGGTGTCGTCCTGGAGGACAAGCCAGGCGGGCTGACCGACTGGCGGCGAGCGTAGCCGGGACTCGAGGTCCGGCCGGAGGGATTCAGGGCGGCTCAGTGCGCCTGCTCGAGACGGCGGTGGAACGTCTCCAGCGTATTGTGCATCAGCATCGCCACGGTCATGGGGCCGACACCGCCCGGCACTGGCGTAATCCAGCCGGCGCGCTCGCGCGCCGCCTCGAACTGTACGTCGCCGGCCAGACGGCCGTCCTCGAGCCGATTCATGCCGACGTCGATCACGATGCATCCCGGCTTTATCCACTCTCCGGGAACCAGGGCGGGTTTGCCCACCGCGACCACCAGAATATCGGCCTGACGGACGAACGTCGCGAGGTCGCTGGTGAACCGATGGCAGACCGTGGTGGTCGCGCCCATGAGCAGGAACTCGAGCGCCATGGGGCGTCCGACGATGTTCGAGGCGCCGACGATCACGGCATGCTGGCCTTTCAACGGGGCGCCAACGTGCTCGAGCAGCTTGATGATCCCGTAAGGTGTGCAAGGCCGAATCAGCGGTATGCGCTGCGCCAGGCGCCCCACGTTGTACGGGTGGAAGCCGTCGACGTCCTTGGCTGGGTCGATGCGCTCGATCACGGTGGTCGAGCGGATCTGATCGGGCAGGGGCAGCTGAACCAGAATGCCGTCGATATCCGGATCGCGATTGAGCTCGTCGATGAGTGCAAGCAGGGCGATCTCCGAGGAGGAGCGCGGCAGGTCGTGCGCCACCGAGCGGATGCCGACCTCCTCGCAGGCCTTGCGCTTGTTGCGCACATACACATCCGAGGCGGGATTGTCGCCGACCTTGACGACGGCGAGCGCCGGCCGCCGGTGACCGCGCGCCAGCGCGGCCTCGATGGCCGTTCGGACCTGGGCTTTGACTTCGCCGGCAAGCTCGCGACCGTCAATCACTACTGCCGTCATGCGCTGCTTCTCGACCTGCTCTTTCGCGGACCCTGAATTCTCGCATATCATGCCCGGTCGCTCGCGGATTGTGCCACGGGCGGCACAGGTCGGGGCATGGCGCAGTCTGGTAGCGCATCTGCTTTGGGAGCAGAGGGTCGGGAGTTCGAATCTCCCTGCCCCGACCAATAGTTGCGCAGGAACGCGCAGGAGTTTGTGTCCACGTTTGAATAGCGGCTGTTCCTGAGAGTCGATCTGTACGGTTTTGAACCTCGCGCCTTGTGGTAGGAATTCGGCGAGATCACTATGATGCATGATGCGGCGTCGTGTGCTCGCTGCATGCAGGGGTGCAAGGGGTCCCGAGCTTGAATCTCGGCGCTCCGATCAATCAAAACGAGCAGTCCTCGCCGTGTCTGTCGCCCAGTCTGTGGAAAACCGCAAGGAGCCTGTTCTAGCCGGGCAGACTTTCCCGTGACCGGCGCCACCGCTGGTAACGACCAGGGGGTGGCCAGAGCGCCACCACTCTTGGTCCCAAAACGGGAACCTGGTTCATTTCCGGTGCTGAGGATTCCCCCGGAGCACGCTCACGCGATGCGTGCAGCCGCAGTCGCGGCGCCGCGGTCATGAAGCGCTCACGGCGGCTCTGCATGCCTGGTTTGACGCGGTCCGCAAGGTCAAATGGGCAAACATGGCGGCCGTCAAACGGCTGTATCGGACAGCGAGCGTGGTGTCTGCCGATCGCATCGTATTCAACATCAAAGGGAATGATTGTCGTCTAGTGACGGCGGTTGATTTCGAAAAGCAGATCGTATGGATCAAGTGGGTCGGCTCGCATGCGGAGTACGACCATATTGACGTGAAGACGATAGCCTATGAAAGATCTAAAGCCGATTCGAAATGAGAAGGATTACGAGCGGGCCCTCGCCGAGGTCGAGGTGCTCTGGGGTGCCAAGGCCGGTACGCCCAAGGGGGATCGCCTGGATATCCTGGCGACCCTCATCGAGGCGTACGAGACCGAGCACTATCCCATGGATCCACCCGACCCCATCGAAGCGATCAAGTTTCGTATGGAGCAACAGGAACTATCGCGCAAGGATCTGGAAGAGATCCTCGGAACCCGTGCCCGGGTCTCCGAGGTGCTCAATCGCAAGCGTGGTCTGTCGATAAACATGATCCGGGCTTTGCACGAGAAGCTCGGGATCTCCGCGGAGATCCTGATCGGGGCGATTCGGGGGCCGAAGACTGCATGAGTGTCTCGGCTGACTGATACGCTAACAGTCAGTTAGTGGGTTGAAAGGCCACGACTAAATACGGTACGCGCCGCGACGCGCGCGAGCGCCTCTTTAACGGATCGCGGTCCAATCTTCCCGCGTCAGGGGTGATTACTCGCCTTCCAGTCCTTCCAGCAGCAGCGCGTCGAGGCGCTCGTCCGCTTTGCGCTTCTCGTCGCCCCGGATCAGGTCCCGGACGTATTCGCTGGCGCTGGTGTAGCGGCCGGCGGCGATCTGTTCATCGGCGAACCGCTTGAGCGGCGTCGGCAGGGAAATGATCATGCTCTCCATGGAGGCACCAGCTTCCGACGGTCTCATGCGCAGCTATGCCGCAAGGCGAGGCACCTTGCTGACGTCGACCGTGCGTAAGGCGTGCCATGCATCGTAGGCGGCCTGCATGCGCAGCCACACGTCGGGGCCGTCCCCGAAGGCTGCGCCGAGGCGAACCGCAACCTCGGCCGATACCGGCTTGCGTTCGCGCAGGATGTCGTACAGGTGCTGGCGGGAAATCCCGAGCGCCTCGGTGACTTCCTGCTCGATCAGCTCCTGCAGAAACTTGCGCACTCCGCCGCGCACCTGCTGCTCGAGCGGATCGAGCCACTCGCTTCCCTCAAGCAAAACCGTCGATCCCATGGTACCGTTTCGCATGGCGTAGTCTCCTCGGCGCTTGTAACGCCGTGATTGGTTTCGGATTTAATCTTGGAGACTACGCCATCTCTGAATTTCCACCACCTTCGCGACACGACCCACCGGTAATCGGTGGTCTTTCGAGGACGCGGTGTGCCGCGGCCGATCCTCCTCGCGATTGACAGTGGTGACTCACAACGCGGGTCGCCAAGTTAGTCCCTTGAATCTCGCGTAGTCACGATCCGTAGTGACCCACTCACAACCGGACTCGATGGCCAGGGCCGCAAACCAGGCGTCTTGCGCAATGTTGCCCGTGGACTCGCAATCCCGGCACAGGGACTCGAATATGGACCAGTGGCGCTCACCGGGCACAATTACCGTGGCATTGGGTTGTCCGAGGACGACGCGACAAAAATCGAATGCGTCGCTCAAGGAACTTGGACGTGAAAAGATCCGCCGATGCGTACAGATGCGGACTACGCTGGCGAGTACCTGAGGGGCGACACCATAGGCCGCAGGCCCGTTGATCACCGATTCCAGCCACGCCTTGTATCGCGGATGATCCTCGGCATCTGAGCGAAAGGCGTAGATGAGGACGTTGACGTCGCACAGGATCAATCGCGACCATCCATCCGCTCAAGAAGACCCGCGCTGTCATTCAAATCCACACCTGGGAGGGCACCCCCCCCGGCGTGGCATTCCGGGAGCAATACGGCAGAGTGCTTCGGACGTTTCAGGGGACGGCGCAGCGCAAGCTGAAGCCCTTGCTCGATGAGCGAGGTGAGCGTGATGCCGCGGTGCGCCGCTTCCTGCCGGGCACGCTCCATGAGAGCTTCATCCAAGCGTACAGTGGTTCTCATATGTCAAAGCATGCCATGCGTATGTCAGTATGTCAATTTTCCGT
>JAJZZR010000456.1 GCA_021797465.1 Pseudomonadota bacterium
TGAAGGCGTGCTCGAAGTCCTCGGACCAGTAAAGCGGACCCGTCCAGCCCTCGCGCTGCAGCGCGGCCCAACCCTCCGACATCCACAGGCGCGGCTCGCGATAGCCGCCGGCGCGGATGAACTCGGCGTACTCGGCATTGGTTACCGGCCGGTGCGCGATCGCATGAGGGTGCAGCAGCTCAGGATGGCGCGGCAGCTCGTTGTCGTAAGCGAACCCCTCGCCTGCGAAGCCGCTCGCGACGATGCCCGAGCGGCCCGGCAGGAACCGCAGCGATGTGGCGCGTCCGGCTGCTGCGGGCTCCGCCATGGCGTACACCGGGCGCAGCGGATTGCACCAGAACAAATGCTTGATGTCGGTGAGCATCAGCTCCTGATGCTGCTGCTCATGATTCAGACCGAGCGCGAGCGTGAAAGCGAGGGTGGCATCAACCTCGCTCCGCAGGCGCTCGAGCACCGCCGCGTCGATGCGCCGGCGGTAGTCGCGGATCTGCGCCAGTGTCGGCCGCGTGATCAATCCGCGCTCGTTTCGAGCGTGCATCGGCCCGGCACTCTGATAATACGAATTGAACAGGAAGTGCCATTGCGGATGAAGCGGTGCGCCACCTTCGCCGCCGCGCCCGAGCACGAAGCGCTCGAAGAACCACGTCGTGTGCGCCAGATGCCACTTGATGGGGCTGGCATCGGGCATTGACTGTACGACAGTATCTTCGGGGGCAAGCGGCGCGCACAGCTGCTCGGTCCGGCTGCGCACCCGCTCGAACTGCGCGCCGAGATCAGCCGGTGGCTCGGTATCGAGCATTTGAGGGGAGCGCAGCGGCATATGCGCCTCGGTTTCGTGACGGCGCAGGATCGTGGCGATCCTCGGCGGCCGACCTCCAATCCCTATGTGGCCTCGGGGATCTTCGATTATGTTGCAAGGGGCGCGAATTTTCCACCCCGCATTCGCCCGGGTCCGTGCCGGGCCGCGGTGCGCCGAGCGCTCGGCGCACCGCGCTGCGGCCCTGTCGATGTTAAGTCGAGAGGTAGGTGCGCTGCACGGCGAGCGGCGGCGGCGTGTACTGATACATCCATGTTTCAGACAACGCCTGGCCGTGCAGCGAGAGATACAGTTGGAGATTGATCGGCCCCGGCGCCCCGTCCGGCACCAGATCGAACATCGCCCGCCAACCCTTTATCGGCACCAACGGCCGCGCCGAGACGATCTCGACGTGCCCGTGAGAGGTGCTGATCACGGCGACCACCGGGTCGTCCTTGGTGAGCATCGGTATGTCGCCGCCGACGAAATCCACCACGAACCGCCAGGAGAATTTCGTCCGCTTGCTCCCTATCACGCCGCCGATGCCATCGCGTGTGGCGCGAACGAGCGCCCGGTCGGGGTTGAGGGGATTCTCCGCGCACCAATAGAGACGATAGCCGTAATCGTACGTCCGGCCCGGCACGATCTCCTCGGTTGGATTCCAGAACGCCACCATGTTGTCCATGGTCTCGGTATCGGTGGGGATCTCGACCAGCATCACCGCGCCTTTGTTCCATGCGCCCTTCGGCGCGACCCAACAGCTGGGGCGGCGGTTGTACCAGGCGCCGTCGTCCTGGTAGTCGGAGAAGCGATGGTCACGCTGCATCAGGCCGAAGCCGCGCGGGTTGTCGTCGAAATACGAGTTCACACGCACCACGCTCGGGTTGGTGAGCGGCCGCCAGATCCACTCGCCGACTCCGGTGTGCATCTGCAGGCCGTCGGAATCGTGAATCTGTGGCCGCCAGTCGTCGGCGACCCGATGATCGTTCTCGCCCACCAGGTACATGCTGGTGCCCGGCGCGATGCCCAACCGGGTGATCTGCTTGCGCGGGTAAAGGGTCAGATCCACGTCCATGATCAGCGTGCTGGCGACGTCGATGACGAAGCGGTACGCGCCGGATACGCTGGGAGAATCAAGTAGCGTGTAGAGGGTGAGCTGGTTGGATTCCGGCTGCGGCTTCTCGAGATAGAACTCGATGAATTTGGGGAACTCCTCCGGCTGCGGCATGCCCGTGTCGATCGCCAGTCCCCGCATCGACATGCCGTACTGGCCGGTGCCGTCGACGGCGCGGAAGTAGGACGCGCCCTGGAATACAATACGGTCGTCCACCCAGTTGGTGTGAAACAGCACGTTGAATCCCGAGAAGCCGAGATTGCGCGGCAGCTGGGCCGGCTTCAGTCCCGATCCGCTGTAATCGAACAGGCCGGGCTCGAACAGGACCTGCCGCGCCACGCCTTTCTCGAGGGTGTAGATGCCCACCGGCCGCTTCATGGTGTAACCGAGATGGTCGAAGCGGATGCGAAAGAGCAAGTTGTCCTCATACCAGAGCTCACGGTTGGGACGGTAGCTGATCGCCTCCCACTGATTCCAGGTGAGGTTGCGGATCGCCGCCGGGAGCGGCGGATACCGCTCGTCATACACCGTCAGGGACATGGCGTGCGCGCGGGCCTTGAGCTGCTCGAACGAGAACGGCTGCGCAGGGCCGAAATGCCGGATGCCTTTTGCAGGCGGGGGCTTGCGCGTCGTCTTCTGCTTGACCGCCATGGGCCAGGGCGCGATCGACGCCAGGCTGGCGGCGCCGGCTTGCAGGAAGCTGCGCCGCCGCATCACAGGTCTCCCGCCGGTGTGACCGGCCAGTCGTTCATCGTCTTCTCGAGCATCATGAGATCTCCGTTCGCCGACTATTGAGATTCAGGGCGTCGCGCACGCTCCAGCAGCGCAGGGGTTGCGTCGGCATCTCCAGCGGTGCGCGGGCTGGCACTCGCGGCGCGGGTTCCTCGGCCGGGCCGCCCCCGGAGGCTGCCGGACGCTCCAGGAGCCGGCGCAACTCGGCGAGTTCCGCCGGCGGGTCCGTCTCCTCCGGCGTCAGCAGCAGTCGTCGCCGGCGCAGCCAGCGGCCGGCCGAGGCGCTGCTGGTGAGCATCGTCAGCGGCACCGACAGCACCATGCCGAGCAGCACCGGTGTCAGCCAGCCGGTGTAGCGCGGCGCGAGCTTGAGTATCAATACGCCCCAGATCACGCCGATCGACACGTGCCAGGCGTGCCGACGCAGCGCCTCGCGCAGGCCGACGCCGCGATCACCTCGCTCCTGCGCGTGCCAGCCCACGGAGCGGCCGGCGAGGGTGGTTATGACGAAGGCGGTATGGAACAACATCATCGCGGGGGCGAGCAGCACGCTGAAGATCTGCTCGAGCAGGACGCTCACACTGAGTCGCAGCGCCCCGCCAAAGCCCCGGCGCAGCGTCGGGTCGAGCAGTGCCAGCACGGCGGCGAGCACTTTCGGCAGGAACAGCACGACGCCCGTGAGGGACAGAAGCGCCGCGATCTCCCCGTCGTGATAATGCGGCCAGCTGGGAAAGAGTCCATGGCTGCCGGGGACGAAGTACTGGTGGCCGTGCAGCGCCTGGAGAATGATGACGCTTGAACTCAGCACCAGCTCCAGCAGCCACAGCGGCGAGGCGACGTAGGAGAGCACTCCGCTCACGAGGTTTACCCGGCTGAGCCAATGCAGGCCGCGCGCCGGCAGCAGCCCGAGGTGCTGGATATTGCCTTGTGCCCAGCGCCGGTCGCGCGCCGCGTAGTCGATGACGTTGGAGGGGATCTCTTCCCAGCTGCCCCGATCGATCGGCAGCAGCCAGACCTCGAATCCGGCCCGGCGCATGAACGCCGCCTCGGCGAAGTCGTGGCTCAGGATATCGCCGCCGAGCGGCGCGGAGCCCGGCAGGCGCGGCAGACCACAGAAGGCCGCGAACGCCGGTACGCGCAGAATGGCATTGTGGCCCCAGTAATTGCTCTCGCCGAGCTGCCAGTACGCCAGGCCGCTGGCGAGCATCGGGCTTGAGAGGCGGGTGGCGAACTGGAGCAGGCGCGCGAACAGTGTGTCGCGGCCCGCCGGCAGCGGCAGTGCCTGGATGATGCCGACGCGGGGGTGCGCCTCCATCAGGCGCACCAGCTCACGCAGCGCCTCGCCGGACATGATGCTGTCGGCGTCGAGCACGATTGCATAGTCGTAGGCGCCGCCCCAGGTGGTGATGAAATCGGCGATGTTGCCCGCCTTGCGTCCGCGGTTCTCCGAGCGGCGCCGGTAGAAGATGCGCCCGCTGGCGTCGTGGCGCGTCACCAGCTCGGCCCAGGCGCGCTCCTCGGCGGCGCCGATGGCGGTGTCTCGGGTGTCGGAGAGGATGAACAGATCGAATGCGGAACTCTCGGGCAGACGCTGGATCGAGGACCAGATGCTCTCGAGCCCGGCCGCCACGCGCGCGGTGTCCTCGTTGTAGATGGGCATGACCACGGCGGTGCGGGAGTGCAGCGGACCGCAGTTCGTGACGGGCGCGCTCAGCTGGGCCGGGTCGCGCCCGCGCAAGCGCACCATGAATCCCGCCACTGCGGTCCAGAACGACAGGGCGATCCATAGAAACAGAACGAAGAACAGCACCAGTCCGGCGCGGTCGAGATCATTGAGGCCATTCGCCGCGAGGATGTTCCACATCATCCCCGTGGCGGCGCCGGCGGTGAGCACCGTCAAACCGAGCAGGATCGTCCGGCGCAGGCGCGTAATTGCGCGGCGCTGCGACGAGCCCGCGCTCACTAGCGTGGCGTCCACTGATACGTCCACGTCTCGGTCAGTGCCGCCCCATCGAGCTCGAGATAGCAGTGCAGATCAATCGGTCCGCCGGTCGGATGCACCGTGAAGCGCGCCCGCCAGTCGCCGTCCTCCGGCACACGCTGCACGCTCACCCGCGAGATTGCCGCGCCCGTTGCCGTCACCACGGCGCGCACGGGTTGATCGGCGCGCAGGCCGTCGAGGTCGCCGCCGGAGAAGTCGATGAGGGTCTGGCGCCACCCGCGCGCCTGGCTCGTACCGCGCAATACCGGACCGAAGCGTGTGGCCACGGCCTTGCCGCCCGGCGGCCAGCGGTCGCCGGAGTGCAGATACGCCGAGAGCACATAGGAGAAGGCGAGCGGCTGACCGGCACGCACCGGAGCGCTTGGCACCCAGTAGGCGTCGACGTTGTAGTCGATATCCTCGGTAGCCGGGATCTCGACCAGCTCTACCCCGCCATAGCCCCAGTGTCCGAGCGGCTGGATCCAGTAGCTCGGCCGCTGCTCGAAGCGCGCCGCCGGGTCCTGGTAGTTGGCGAAATTGCGGTCGCGCTGAATGAGCCCGAAGCCGCGCGGATCGTGATCCATGAAGCGGTTCACCTCCAGCCGCAGCGGGTTCTGCAGCGGCCGCCACAGCCACTCGCCACTGCCGGTGTGCATCAGCAGTCCGTCGCTGTCATGGACTCGCGGGCGCCAGTTGTCGAAGCGCCGTCGCGCCGAGTTCGCGCCGTAGAGGAACATCGAGGTCAGCGGCGCGATCCCGAGCTGGGTGATATTGCGGCGCGGATAAAGCACGGCGCTGACCGTCACCCGCGTGACGGTTCCCGCGGTGAGCACGAAGCGGTATGCCCCGGTGATGCTCGGACTCTGCAGCAGCGCATAGATCGTCATCGTACGCGCCTGTGGCGCCGGGTGCACCAGCCAGAAATCCGTGAAGTAGGGGAATTCCTCGCCGCTGACCGCGGCGGTGTCGATCGTCAGTCCGCGCGCCGTCACCCCAGGGACCTGATTGCGTCCGAGCACGCGGAAATAAGTCCCGCCCAGGAACGCGATCACGGCGGAGCGCCGGTTGGGCGAGTTGAGCGGATAGTGGACCGAGACACCCGCGAATCCGAGGTTCTGCGACAGCCGCAGCCGCGCCAGCGTCGGCGGAAACTCGAACATCGAAGGCTGGTAGTGCACCTCGCGCACACCCGCCGTAGACACGGTGTAGATGTGCACTTCGTGCGTGAAGGCGAAACCCCGATGGTAGAACTGCACGTCGAACATCGAGTCGTGGTGCCACAGCGCGTCCTGCGGCTTGAAGCGGATCGATCGATATTGCGCGTAGGTGAGCCGCCTGAGCGTACGCGGCAGAACGCTCGAGCGCGCCGCATAGGGCTGTCTGGCGCGCACCGCGGCCAGATGCTCGACGGTGGCGAAACTGAACGGCCGCGGTGCCGGCTGCTGCGCCGCGGCGGGTCCGGGCGTGCAGGCGAGGCAGATGAGCGACAGCGCGGCGAGAGGTGGGATTCGATGAGCGATGGATGCCAATGTTTCCTGCAGCCCTGCATGCGAAGTTGCTGTTAGAACCGGATGTGCGGCCCCGGGTCCAGGCGCGACTGTCGCCGAGTGGCGACAGGCTCCTACTTTAGCCAACATGATGATCGGTAAGCGAGCGTAGCGCATTTGTCGCGAGAGAGAAACACGCGGCCGCGCTCTGTATGCACATTTTTCCCGTGCGGTGGCCGCCTGCGTCCGAGTCTCGTACATCCTATCCAGACGCTCGGGATGACCGTTGGCGACCTAACATGCCGACGGAATCCGCGAGATGATTGAGATGAGATTCGTGCGCGCCGGGCGTTCCCGCAGCGGCCGGGTCGCGCGTGCTTCGTGGCGTGCGCAAGCTGGGCCGTGAGCAGGGGGCGGCGTGCGCGGCCCCGGGGGCGCGCACGCCGCGAGTTGGTGGAGGCGGGGGGAATCGAACCCCCGTCCGCAAGTCCTAGACTTCAGGCTCTACGTACGTAGCCCGCTCTTTGTTTCTCGCGCCGCGCTACCCGAGGGGCAGGGTAAGGCGAAGCGCCAGCGGACGGTGACTCTTAACGATCCGGCCCGTCGCACGTCGGATCGCGAGCCTGTGAGCGCGTCCCCCGAGTCGGCCGCACAGGCACGGACCGGTCGGAGGTCAGCCGCGGTTAGGCGGCGAGAGCGAAGTTGTCGTCGTTGGCAACTATGGTTTTGCAGCGTGATTTACGAGGGCACTGCGCCTCGGTACGCCCCTGAAGGTTCGCAACCCACGTCGAAACCGGTCGCCCCCAGAGAACAGCGCCAGCATACCCGACCCGCCGGCGCCGCGCACGAGAAGCTGATCGTCCGGATTTCA
>JAJZZR010000512.1 GCA_021797465.1 Pseudomonadota bacterium
GGACGGGGGCATGCGGCCGGCGGTCGGCGCGCTGTTCAGCGACACCTTCGATCACAATAAGTTCGGCATCCTGATCGACGGCGACTATACGGACTACCATACCCTGACCCACCATCAGGACATCGTCGGGTGGAAGGGCATCGCGCCGGGCGGCTTCGCCTGCTCGGATCTTGCCGCCAACTACACCACGGCCTTCGGCAGCACCGGCTGCGCGTCGGTCGGCCCCGGGGCGACCGGAAATGCCAACATTCCGGTCTGGTATCCCCAGGACATGGCCATGTACCTCGAGCGCATCGACACGCGCAGCAAGGACGGTCGCATCGCGCTGCAGTGGCACCCGACGAAGTCGGTGATGGTGACCCTTGATGACAATTACTCGTCGTGGGACCAGCATATCAACCGCTGGCAGCGCAGCACCTGGTTCGGGGCCTTCCCGAACGCGACGCTGGACGGCAACGGCACCATCTCCAACTTCAACTACACGGGCCCGACCGATTTCAACGCCTTCGTGGCGGACCAGTACATCGTCACGAATACTGTGGGCCTGAACGTCCTGTGGAACGTCAATGCCGACTGGACCCTGGAGGTCGATGCCGATCAGTCGAAGTCGCAGTTCAATCCGAACGGCACCTACAGCGACGTCGATTCGGACGTGGGCTACGGAAACGGCACCAATAATTACACCGGCGGCCTTGTGCTGAATCAGAGCGGGAGCGTGCTGCCGTACTGGAGCGCCTACGGCCCGAACACCGTCGCCTCGGGATCGGGCGCCGTCGCGTCGTCGAACTACAACGGTCTGAACCCCTTCATCATCGGCTCGCACGTGTTCCCGCTGCAGACGCAGCAGAACACCGATCAGATCAACGAGGCGACGATCCGCGCGACCTGGGATCCGGGTAACAGCACCAAGGTGACCTTCGGCGCCCAGTTCCTCGACGACAGCTGGAACACCAAGGAGTTCGACACCTTCACCAACAACTACTGGGAGCTGTGGTCGGGCTACGGTCCGGCCTCGAACAACACCACCGGTGTCACGCTGCCGTCGTCGCTTTTCAATTCCGTGAGTGTCGGCAATTGGATGCCGGGCTTCAGCGGCGCGGGAAATCTGCCCGGCAGCCTGGTGATGTACAATCCGTACTCGGTGCTGAGCTACCTGGAGAAGCAGCCGATCGATACCGGGTTCAGCCAGACCAAGGGCTATCCGCCTTACACCGGCGGCATTCCGGCCGAGGCGCTGAGCCCGGGCTCGGTGCAGCACGTGTCACGCATGAACTATTCGCCGTTCGTGCAGGCGAGCCACAACTTCCGGGTCGACGGCATGAAATTGATGACGCGCCTGGGATTGCGCTATGAGCGAACGGACGAGGTGATCGCGGGTCTGTCTGTGCCGGTGGTGGGTGTGACATGGCAAGGCGCCGGCGATCCGACCGCCTATGACTTCGTGCCGGGAACGGAGACGTGGACATCGACCACGCGGTCGTACGGCTACTTCCTGCCGGCATTGGATCTTGCGCTGTGGCCGACGCATGATCTGGAGACGGCCTTTGACTTCTCGCGCACGGAGTCCGCGCCGGCGAACGGTCTGCTGATCCCGAACACGACCTATGGCGGCCGAGTCAATGCGCTGACGGCGACCGGTAACAACCCGGGACTGCTGCCGTACCTGTCGAACAACTATGACTTCCGGGTCACATGGTTCTACAAGCACGGTGATTACGCGGAGATTCACCCGTTCTATAAACAGGTATCGGATTTCCCGACTGCCAGCGTGGCGGATGTCACCCTTCCGATCAACGATCCGGCGCCGTGCTCGTACAGCTCCGGAGGTCACCTGGTGTTCACGGATCCGGGCTGCGGCAAACCGATTGTGTTCGCGGAGACGACCTTCACGAACAAGCTGTCGGCGGACGTGACCGGTGTGGCGGCGACCTGGCAGCAGATGCTGCCGTACGGGTTCGGTGTCCTGATCAACGGTACGTGGATGCACAGCAACGCGAACTTCAACGACTACAGCACGGTCTCCAACCAGTTCGCGCTGACGGGCGTCGGGAGCTCGGCGAACGGCACGCTGTTCTATCAGAAGGGCAAGTGGCAGGCGCGTGTCACGGTGAACTGGCAGGCGAAGCAGTTGCTGTTGATCGGTCAGGAGCAGGGTGGCGGGGCCTTCGGCAACGAGCCGGTGTATCAGGCGCCGTATACCCAGTTGGATTACTCGATGAACTACCAGGCCGACAAATACATCAACGTATACTTCACCGCCAATAACCTGTTGAACTCGGTCTATCACACATACGGACGCTTCCCCAATCAGACCTTGAATCTGATCGACTACGGCACCTCGCTCTCGCTCGGCGTGCGGGCCAAGTTCTGATGTCGTGAAACCCGTCAAGGCGGTCGTCATCGTCGGCGGAGGAACCGCCGGATGGCTCACCGCAGGCACCATCGCCGCCCGCCTTCAAGCTCGGATGAAGGCGGGCGGCTTCTCGGTGACGCTGATCGAGTCGCCGGATATCCGCGCGATCGGTGTCGGGGAAGGGACGTGGCCGACGTTGCGCGCGACCCTGGAGGGGCTCGGGGTATCGGAGACAGCGCTGTTGCGCGAGTGCGACGCGGCGTTCAAGCAGGGCGGAAAGTTCGTCGGCTGGACGACGGGGAGGGAAGGGGATTCGTATTATCACCCGCTGATGGTTCCGCAGGGGTTCTCGCGGGTGAACCTGGTGCCGCACTGGTTGCGTGCGGGTCAGGGGGCGAGCTTCTGTGATTTCGTGACGCCGCAGGGGCGGCTGTGCGATGCAGGGCTGGCGCCGAAGACGATTACCCACGGGGAATATCGGGCGGTTGCCAATTATTCCTACCACCTGGATGCCGGCAAATTCGGTCCGTTCTTGGCCAAGCATTGCGTCGAGAACCTCGGCGTGCGTCATGTTCTGGCGGACGTCCGGCGGGTGAATCAGGACGAGTCCGGGGACATCGTGAGTGTGGACACCGCGCAGGCGGGGACGGTCCGCGGGGATCTGTTTGTTGATTGCAGCGGCTTCTCGGCGTTGCTGATCGGCAAGACGCTCGGGGTCGGGTTCAAGGAGTGCGGCGACATTCTGTTCTGCGACACGGCGCTGGCGGTGCAGGTGCCCTATGGGACGCCGGAGGAGCCGATGGCCTCGCAGACGATTGCGACCGCGCAGGATGCCGGGTGGATCTGGGATATCTGCCTGCCGACACGCCGTGGGGTGGGCTACGTCTACTCGAGCCGGCATACGAGCGAGGCGAGGGCGCAGGAGACGTTGCTGCGCTACATCGGCTCGCAGCACCAGGACCAGCCGGTGCGCAGGATCCCGATTCGGGCGGGGCACCGGGAGATTGTCTGGAAGAACAATTGCCTGGCGGTCGGGCTCGCGCAAGGATTTCTCGAGCCGCTGGAGGCCTCGGCGATCGTTCTGGTTGAGCTTTCGGCGAAGCTGCTGGCCGAGCGGATGCCGGCGTGCCGGGAGGTGATGGATATCGTCGCGCGGCATTTCAACGAGGTGACCGCGTACCGCTGGGGCCGGATCGTGGATTTTCTGAAACTGCACTATGTGCTCACCCAGCGCACCGACACGGCGTTCTGGCGCGACAACGCCGATCCTGCTACCGTTCCCGAGCGGCTGAAGGACATGCTGACGCTGTGGAAGTACCAGTCGCCGTGGTTCTTCGACGAGCTCGACCGGCTGGAGGAGGTTTTCCCCGCGGCGAGCTACCAGTACGTGCTGTATGGCATGGGCTTTCGGACCGAGGTGGTGCCGGAGGACATGGCCGACTCCGCGGCGGACGCGGCGAAGCTGGTGCAGGAGAATGCGCGCATGACCACCGAGTTGTGTGTGCGATTGCCCAGGAACCGCGAGCTGTTGAACAAGATCTACCAGTACGGGCTGCAGCCCGTCTGAGATGCCGTGCGCCGTGCCATGACCCAGATCGTACCGCTGAACAAAGAAAAACATCGCAACCTGAAGGTGGACGGCCGGCCTGCGGCCGCGCACGGCGACAATCAGCACTTCGTGCAGGTGATCGTCGATGAGTTCTCCCACCTGCTCGTGCATTATCCGCTCTTGTTCGGCAAGCAGCGGCAAACCGGCCAGTTTTTCTGCGGTGCCATGCTCGGGTTCATCGAAGGCGAGAACCAGTTTCTCGAGCAGTGGCAGCGGGAGCCGGAGTTTTATCGGCCGCTCATCCTGCAGCGCGGTCCGTTTTACGCGCATGGAGCGGAGCTGGCGATCGATCTGGATGATCCGCGGGTCGATGCCGAGGGCGGCAAGGCGCTGTTCACCGAGCAAGGCCAGCCCAGCCGTTACCTGCAGCACATCATCTGGGCATTTCAGGACCTGCATCCGGGCATCGAGCGGACCAGGATCTTCATTGCCCGATTGCTCGAGCTGAATTTGATCGAGCCGATCGACATCGAGGTTGAGTTCGAAGACGGCACCTTGCGCCACTGTGAGGGTCTTTACACCATCAATCAGGAGGTGCTCACGCGCCTCCCCGATGCCCTGGCGATCGAGCTGTTCCGGCGCGGCTATCTGGCGCTGATCCACATGATGATCGCCTCGCTCAAACAGGTGCGCGTGATGGCGCGCACGAAGAACGCGCGCCTCCTCGAGAAGACCCAGGGGCTGGCGGTCGCACGGGGCGGCGCGTCGGGCTGACGGTCCCGCGCGGCCGACGATCGGGGTTCCCATGCCTCAGCCCCCAACCGAGATCGCCGCCGGCGATCTTTCGGGCCCGGAAGGGTTTCGCTCGCAGGTTCTGCAGGGCTGCCGTCCCGTGCTGATCCGCGGGCTGGTGGCGGACTGGCCGGCGGTCGAGGCTGCGCGCCGCTCGACCCGGGAGCTGCGCGACTATCTGGCGGCCTTCGATGTCGGGGCGCGCGTCGAGGCGTTTCTCGGCGATCGGTCCATCGCGGGCAAGTACTACTACGGCGCCGATCTCAAGGGCTTCAATTTCGAGCGCCGGGAGCTGAAATTTCTCGATGCGCTGCAGCTGATGCTCGAGACGCTCGATGTACCGAGCGCCCAGACCGTGTACGTCGGATCGGTGCCGCTGTCGGTGTGCATGCCGCGCTTCGCGCACGCCAATCGGGTCTCGCTCCTGCCGGCGAACGTCCCGGGGCGGATCTGGCTCGGGCATCCGAGCAATGTCTCGAGTCACTACGACGCCTTCGACAACCTCGCCTGTGTGGTCGCCGGCCGGCGTCGCTTCACGCTCTATGCGCCCGAGCACATCGCCCAGCTCTACATGGGTCCCATCGACAACACCATGGCCGGCCCGCCGGTGAGCCTGGCGGCATCGGCCCCTCCCGGGCAGAGCGGTCGCTTCCCGTTGTTCGAGCAAATCCGCGATCAGGCGCTGGTGGCGGAGCTCGAGCCCGGGGATGCGCTCTACCTGCCGAAGCTCTGGTGGCATCAGGTCGAGTCCACCGCGCCCTTCAACGTGATGGTCAACCACTGGTGGGACGCGTTCAGTGCCGGTCCCGATGAGCCTTACACCACTTTGCTCCTGGCCATGATCGTCATTGCCGAGCGTCCGCCGGCCGAGCGCCAGGCCTGGCGAGCGTTCTTCGATCATCTGGTGTTCCGGACACACGGCCATCCGCTGGCGCACCTGCCGGCCGAGCACCACGGACTGCTCGGACCTCTGCAGCCAAACAATTACGGCTACATCCGCGCCAGAATCATGCACCTGCTGCGCGGCGGCTAGCGCCCGAATCGCTCATCAGTCCGTGGCAGAGGTCAGGACGGTCAGTGCCGAAGACGTACGGGTACTTTCGGTCGCGCGGCTGTTCAGGATCCACTGAGCGGCCGTACTGCGGCGCAGCGAGCGACGCGGTGGGCGGATCCGACTGTACCGCACCCGCGAGCCGCCGCACGATCACCGTTGCGGCTCGATGCGTCGCACGGAGTCGCGCCAGAGCACGCGGGTGTCGATCTCGCGCTGCACGGGTATGCACCACCCGTAACACAGGTCGAGCAGCCGATAGACCGCGTTGGTGGCGATTTCCCGCCAGGGAATGAGTACGGTGGTGAGCGGGGGCGCGGTGACCGCCGACAGGTCGATGTTGTCGTAGCCCATGACGGAAACGTCCTGAGGCACCGCCAGGCCGATTTGGCTCAGGTAGGAAATCGCCCCGATCGCCATTTCGTCGTTGGCGCAGAACAGGGCGGTGAAACGTTCCTGACCGTGCAGCAGCTCCCGAGTGCCGGCTTGGCCGCTCTGCGGCGTGAAGGTTCCATTCACGCGCGGCACCGCATTCGGATTGATGCCGTAGTCGGGGAGGGTCGCGTAAAATCCGCGCATGCGCAGCGAATTGTCGCGGGAGCCTTCCGGTCCCTCAATGGCCGCAATGCGCCGGTGTCCCGCCTCGCACAGCGTGCGGGCGGCCAGGGCGCCAGCTGTATGATGATCCGGATTGAAGCACTGACTCTCGAAGCGCGCGATGGTCCGGTTCAAGAGCACGAACTTCGGCTGCAGCAGCGCGATGCGGTCAGCGTCGGACGGGGTGAGTCCTGTGCCCATCATGAGCAACCCGTCGCAGCCGCGGTCGGTGAGGAATTCCGCTCCGGCCAGCGCCTCCTGTCGTTCGTCGTGAATACCGAGACCGAAATTGACCACCATATGGCACTGGTGGGCATGCAGCGCGACGAATATGGCGTTCAGAATCGGCGTGTAAAACGATCCGGAGACCACCGGGATGAAGACTCCGACCATCTTCGAGCGGCCCTTCTGCAGGGAACGCGCAGCGTGCGACGGGCGGTACTGCAGCTGCTCGACGGCCTTGGTCACTCGCCTGATCGCGTCCTCGGAAACCGGTCCGTTTCCGGCGATGACGCGCGATGCGGTTCCAACACCGACACCCGCCAATTTCGCTACGTCTTTAATGGTCGCCATGCGGCGATACTAGCAGAACCGCCTGCAATACAACATGGATATTAGGGTTTATTGG
>JAJZZR010000155.1 GCA_021797465.1 Pseudomonadota bacterium
GATGCTGCCGGATTTGCGCTCCTCGGCCCACAGCTTCATGGTCAGCGCCGGGATCAGGAACAGATACAGCCACGGGTGGAACATGAAAAATGGCCGCAGGTCCGCCTGGCCGCGCTGGTAGAAGTCCCCGACATAGAAGGTGAAGGCGTTGGCCAACACGAGAAAGATGAGAATGAACACGTACGCGAGCGGCGTCGCGAAATAGCTCGCGAACTCGCGGCGCAGAATCAATGCCACATTGCGCATGAAACCCCCGGGGTGCTCTCAGGCGGTGATGGTGCGGAAGACTTCGTCAAGCCGGCCCGACTCCAGGTGCAGCTCCTTCAGCTGCAGTCCCTGGCGGCGGGTGAGCTCGGAGATGTCCTGGAGGATCAGCGCGCCGGCGCGCGGCAGCGCCGTCAGGCGCGCCTCGCGCTCGCTCACTTCCACTGCGGCCACCTGCGGCAGTGCGGCGACGGCGGCACGCGCCGCCTCGAGCTTCTCGCGGCTTTCCAGCTGCAGCGAGACGGCGTTGTGATAGCGCGAGCGCGTCGCGAGCTGCATCGGTGTGTCGTCGGCCACGATGCGTCCGCGTGCGATGATGATCGCTCGAGTGCACACCGCGTCGACTTCCTCCAGGATATGCGTGGAGATGACGATGATTTTCTCGCGCGCCATCTCATTGATGAGCGCGCGCACCTCGTGCTTCTGGTTCGGGTCGAGTCCGTCGGTGGGCTCGTCGAGAATCAACACCGGCGGATCGTGCATGATCGCCTGGGCCAGGCCGACGCGGCGGCGAAAGCCCTTGGAGAGCGTCTCTATCGTCTGATCGAGCACGCTGGCCAGCTGCAGCCGCTCGATCACGTAATCGAGCCGCGCGCGCTTGCGCGCCCGATCCAGACCGCGCACCTCGGCGATGAAATCGAGAATGCCGCCGACGCGCATCTCCCCGTAGCTCGGGGCGCCCTCGGGAAGGTAGCCGAGGCTCCGGCGCGCCGCGAGCGTCGCGGATTCGATGTCGTGCCCGCAGATGCTCGCGTGGCCGGAGGTCGGCGTGACGAATCCGGCCAGCATGCGCATGGTGGTGGTTTTGCCCGCGCCGTTCGGCCCGAGGAAGCCGAGCACTTCTCCGGGGCGTACTTCGAAGCTGACGTCCTCAACGGCCGTCAGTGATGGGTAGCGTTTGCACAAATGCTCGGTCTTGATCATCTGACCCCTCCACCTAGGCAGCCATAGAGTGCCGACTGCCGCGAAAGTTCCCCCTAGCGCGAGCGCCACCTCTCCGGGTCGGGACGCACGCGCCACAGAAGCATCATGATCGCCCCGCCGAGCAGGCCGCCGAGATGCGCGAAGTGCGCGATGCCGGGCTCGATGCCGGTGACGCCGAAGAACAGCTCCAACAGGCCGTAGATGGTGACGAACAGCCACGCGGGCATGGGGATCGGCGGCAGCAGCAGCAGCAGTTGCGCGCGCGGAAACAGCCAGGCGAAGGCCAGCAGCACGCCGAATACGCCCCCCGAGGCGCCAATGGTCGGCTCGGGGTTGCCGGTGGCGTGCTGCACGGCGATCTCGGTGATGCCGGCGGCGATCACGCACACGAAATAGTAAATGAGAAAGCGCCGCGCGCCCCAGTATCGCTCGAGCGCCGGGGCGAATATGAACAGTCCGAACATGTTGAATAAGATGTCCAGCCAGCCGGCGTGCAGAAACGCGTAGGTCAGCAGCTGCCAGGGCTGGAAGTAGGGCCCGGGCGGCCAGAGCGCGAAGTGCAGCACGATGGGATCGAAGGCGATCCGCTCGAGCAGGAAGATCACGAAATTCGCCGCGATCAGGCCGAGCACGGCCGGTGTGAGATTGCGCAACATCCGCCCAGTGTACCCGCCGGGCCGGCCCGCCCGGAATACCCGGGTCGCTACGGAGCCAGCTCGCCGCCGAGCCGCTCGGCGGCGGCTCGCAGCGCCGGCAGCGCCGCTTCGATCAGCTCGCGGCGCGAGAAGCGCGATGCTTGCGCGCTGACGTTCATCGCCGCGACCGTCTCGCCGACCACGTTGCGCACGGGCACGGCGATCGCGCGCAAGCCGATCTCGAGCTCCTGGTCGTTGAGCGCGTAGCCCTCGGCGCGCACCTGCGCGAGGATCTCCAGCAGCCGCGGCCGCGAGGTGACTGTGAAGCGCGTATGGGCGGTGAGCTCGCCGCGCGCGAGCTCGGCTGCCGCCTGGGCGCTCGGCAGGCTCGCGAGCAGCACTCGTCCGAGCGCGGTGCAGTAGGCCTGCAGGCGGCTGCCGACGCCCAGCGTGACCGACATGATGCGTTGGGTCGAGGCGCGCGCGACATATACAACCGCGCCCTCGTCGAGCACACCGACCGTGGTGGCCTCGCCGATCCGCTCGCTCAAGTCCTGCAGAACCGGCTGGGCCGCGATCGCGAGCGGCGCCGTCGAGAGGTAGGCGTAGCCGAGGCTCAGAATCCGCGGTTGCAGATGGAACATGCGGCCGTCGCTGGCGGCGTAGCCGAGCTCGCGCAGCGTGTAGAGACAGCGCCGCACCACGGCGCGGGTCAGGCCGGTGGCGCGGCTGACGTCGGCAATGGTCAAACGCCGCTCGACACCGGCGAAGGCGCGGATCACGTGCAGCCCCCGCGCCAGCGAGGTCATGAAATCCGGATCGCCCGCCCGGTACAGCGTCTGCGCCTCGGGCACGCGCTCGCGGCTGGGATCGGTCGGTTGGGCGGCATGCTTCGGACGCGGCACGGTGGACGGCTCGGCTGGTTCGGTAATCGTACCGCGATGCGCGTCCTGAGGTCACGCGCGGCGCACGAGCCGCGTCGATCGTATCCCGTTCGAGGGATCGCCCACTGTCCTGTCCGGTGAACGGGCGCATGAGTACTTGCCGCAGCCCTTCACGCTGGCCGAGCCGCTGCGTTAGGCTATGGTGATTGCTCAGCGGGCCGACCTGGAGAAGGTGGCCGCCCGGCGGCTGCGCGGTACAGGGTCCGGGGGTCGATCGTTCCGCGCCGCTCGCCGGCGCCGCAGGCATGTTTCGCCGCCGATGACCGTCGAGCCTTCGCTGAATGACCAGGGAAACCGATATGCACTCCACTTCTTCAATCCGTCCGGCGCGCGCGCTGCTGATCGCCGCGATGGCTCTGGTGCTCGGCGGCTGCACCGTCGGCCCGAATTTCGTCAAGCCGAAGCCGAATGTACCGGCGCACTGGTCGCCGACCGCCATGCGCAACGGCACGGCGGGGGCGTCGCGCGTCACCGCGCGCGGGCCGCTCATGGTGGCATGGTGGTCCAGCTTCCATGACCCGGTGCTGACTGCGCTGGTGCGCCGGGCGGCCGCGCAGAATCTCACGGTGCGCGAGGCGGCGCTGCGGGTCAGGGAGGCCGAAGCGCAGACCGCGGTGCTCACCAGCAATCTTTGGCCGGATCTTTCGGCCAGCGCCTCCTGGGCACGCCAGCGGGTGAGCACGAACACGCCGAACGGCGTGTTGTTCACGCTGCCCAAGGGCACCATCCCGGGGATTCCTCCCGGGATCCTCACCAACCCCTACAACATGGCCCAGGTCGGCCTCGGCGCGTCCTGGACGCTCGATCTGTTCGGCACGACTCAGCGGGCGATCGAGGCGGCGAAGGCCGCGACCGAGGCCGAGTTCTACAACGGTCGCGATGTGCTGCTGACGATGGTCAGCGACGTGGCGCAGACCTACATCCAGCTGCGCGGGGCGCAGTTGCGCAAGGCGATTTTGCTGCGCACGCTCGCCACGCAGCGCGGCCTGCTGCAGCTGACCCGCGACCGGTACCGGGCCGGGCTGACTTCCGACCTCGATGTGCAGAATGCCGCGGCCGAGCTGGCCACGACGCGCGCGCAGCTGCCGCTGGCCAACGATCAGATCACCGTCGACATCAACCGTCTGAGCACATTGTTGGCGCTGCCGCCGGAAGCGCTGCGCGCCGAGCTCGTGCACGCGCGACCGGTGCCGCCCGTGCCGCCGCGGGTGCCGATCGGGTTGCCATCGCAGCTGCTGCGGCGCCGTCCGGACATCCTGGCCGCCGAGGCCGACCTGCATGCCGCAACTGCGCAGATCGGTGTCGCGATCTCCGAGTTCTTCCCGAGCATCACGCTCACCGCTCAGGGCGGCTACCAGTCCACGGGCCTCGGCGATCTGCTCCAGACCGCGAGCCACATCGCCTCGTTCGGCCCGGAAATCAACCTGCCGATCTTCGAGGGCGGCCGGATTCGCGCCACGGTGCGGCTGAGGCGGTTGCAGGCCAAGCAGGCCGCGGTGGTGTATGCGCGCACCGTGCTCACGGCGCTGAACCAGGTGGAGAACGCGCTGGCGGCCTACGGGGCGGATCAGCAGCAGCGTGTCGCGCTTGAGTCGGCCGTGCGCGCCAGCCGCAACGCGCTGACCCTGGCGCGCCAGCGCTACACCAGCGGTATCGCCAATTTCATCGACGTGCTGGAGGCGGAGCGGTCCGAGGAGCAGTCGGAGCTGGCGCAGGCGAGCGCCACGACGGCCGTGTCCGTCGATCTGGTGGGCCTGTATCAGGCCCTCGGCGGCGGCTGGCAGAGCCCGAGCCTCGCGGCGTCCGGCGCCGCGGCCCGCCCGCCGCGGCGCGTAAACGCCGGTTCGTGACGCAAGCGCTCGAGTCGATCAGCGCACATCGCTGCTTCGGCGGTACGGTGGGCTTTTTCCGCCACGCCGCAGCCAGCACCGCGTGCGCCATGCGCTTCGCGGTCTTCACGCCGCCCGCGGCCGCGCACGGGCCGGTGCCGGTGCTCTACTGCCTGGCCGGCCTGACCTGCACCGAGGAGACCTTCATGGTCAAGGCGGGCGCGCAACGTGCGGCCGCGCAGCTCGGTCTGATGTTAGTCGCGCCCGATACCAGCCCGCGCGGTCTGCGGCTGCCGGGAGAGACCGACGCCTGGGATTTCGGCGCCGGCGCGGGTTTCTACCTCGACGCGACCGAGGCGCCCTGGTCGGCGCACTACCGCATGTACACCTACGTCACGCAGGAGCTGCGTGCGCTGGTCAATACAAACTTTCCCGCCGATCCGCGCCGCACGGGCATCCTCGGACACTCCATGGGCGGACATGGAGCGTTGACGCTGGGGTTGCGCAATCCGGCCATCTACCGCTCCATCTCGGCCTTTGCGCCGATCTGCGCGCCGCGGCGCTGCCCCTGGGGGCGCAAGGCGCTCGGCGGGTATCTCGGCGAGGATCAGGGCCAGTGGGCGGACTACGACGCCACGGAGCTCGCCGCGCGCGTCCCCGATGCGGCGCGCCGCCCGCCCATCCTGGTCGACCAGGGGCTCGCCGATCCGTACCTGACCGAGCAGCTCCGGCCGGATTTGCTGGAGGCGGCATGCCGGCGCAGCGGCCTGAATCTCATGCTGCGCCGTCACGAAGGCTACGATCACGGGTACTATTTCATCGCCGGCGTCATCGAAGACCACCTGCATCATCATCTGCGGATCCTCAACGGCGCCTGAGGCGACGCCGGCTTGCGCCGTCCGGCGCCGGTCTCGGCCATACGCGGTGGCCCGGCGGGATCCTGCGCGAGCGCCGGGGACCGTATACTCGGTACCCATGCCAAGTCCCGCGCCCGACGTGGGCGAGACCGGTCGCCACAAGCTGGCCCGGCTGAAAGACCATTCTGGGCGCTTGCTCGAAGCGCTGCATGCTGCAGGGGACGTTTGGTTACGTGCCGGCGCGCCCGCGCCGGTGGGAGACGCCGCCCATGCCTGAGCCTGTGGTACCCGCCGCGCGTACCATTGCCGAGTTCGAGGTCGAGCGCTGGCATGGCGGTGGGCTGCGCCAAGTGCGTGACCAAGTCGCCGAAGAGCTTCCGGTGGCGCTCGTCTACGAGGACGTCCCGCACGGAGTGATGCTGGCGACGCCGGCCGACCTGGAGGATTTCGCCGTTGGCTTCACGCTGAGCGAAGGGTTGGTCGAGCGGCCCGAGGAGATACGCGGCGTCGAAGTGCGTTGGAGCACCGAGGCGGCCGAGGCCCGCGTCAGTGTCGCGTGGCCGCGGTTCACCGCGCTGCTCGAGCGCCGGCGGCGGCTTACGGGCCGCACGGGTTGCGGCCTGTGCGGTGTGGAGTCTCCCGAGGCGGTGCTGCGTCCCCTGAAGCCGGTCGGCAGCGGGGGGCCGCGGGTGAGCGCCGCGTCGCTGCACGGGGCAATCGGCGCTCTGGCGGACCATCAGCGCCTCAACGCGCTCACCGGCAGTGTGCACGCGGCGGCCTGGGTGAGAGCCGACGGCGGCATCGAAACGTTGCGCGAGGACCTCGGTCGGCACAACGCGCTCGACAAGCTGATCGGCGCACGCGTGCGCGCGGGAGCGGATCTGGCGGCCGGCTGGGTGCTGCTGACCAGCCGGGCGAGCTTCGAGATGGTGCACAAGTGCGCCACGACCGGCGTCACGTTCGTCGCGGCGCTGTCGGCGCCGACGGCGCTTGCGGTGCGTCTGGCCCGCGAATCGGGTGTCACGCTGGTGGCGTTCGCCCGGGAGCGACAGCATGTCGTGTATGCGCACCCCGAGCGTCTCCTGAGCGAGTCGGTCGATAACCCGACGTTATGAACATAGATCGATTGGCGGTGATGGCGCACGACATCAGCACGCGCTGCGCGCTCGAGTCGCCGGCGCGCCGCGCGGTCCAGACGCTGGCCGCGGCCGATTTGTCCGGCGCGTGAGCCGCGCCCCCTTACCCTGGTTTCCAAGGGCGATTTCAGTTAGAATTCATAATCGTTTGAAGCGAAAAGACTAGGCATGACACTGAATTTCCCGGCGGGCGGGGTGTCACGCACGGGTGACGACACCCGCAAGGCGTTGATTTGCGGCTCGGTGGCGTACGACGCCATCATGCGGTTCGAAGGCCGCTTCCGCGACCACATCCTGCCCGAACAGATCCATATCCTGAATGTCTCGTTCCTGGTG
>JAJZZR010000399.1 GCA_021797465.1 Pseudomonadota bacterium
CCGCTTGGCGACCAGATACGCTTGGCGCTGGTTTACGGCTCGGTGGCCAGCCACAGCGACACGGCCCACAGCGATATTGATCTGTTGCTGGTGTCCGACGCGCTGACGCTGGAGCAGGTCTATACGGTGCTGACGCCGGTGGAGCAGCAGCTTGGCCGCCGCGTCAGCCCGACCTTGTATAGCGTGGCGGAGTTCCGCCGCCGCCGGACAAGCAATAACCCTTTTCTCACCAAAGTGCTGGCCGGCGACACAATCCGGCTGACGGAAGACCACGATGACCTCCTCGCCGCTGGATAACCTGGTTCGCATCGGCAAGCTCAAGGCTGAACCGCCGGCACAGGCGGAGTTCGATGGCCTGGTTCGTTCGGGCCTGGTGCGCCTGCGCGATGCGGAGAATGCCGCGCTTTCCCTCGAGAGCCGTTTCGATCTGGCCTACAACGCGGCGCATGCCTTGTCGCTGGCGGCGCTGCGCTGGCGTGGTTACCGTTCCGAGAACCGCTATCTGGTGTTCCAGTGCTTGACGCACACGCTCGCGCTGGAAGCCGCGCAATGGCGGGTGCTCGATCAGGCGCACAACAAGCGCAACTTGGCCGAATACGAAGGCGATCTGGATGTGGACGATGCGCTGGTGGAGGCCCTGATCCGCGTTGCGCAGACAGTGGCCGAACGTGTCGCGGCGCTTGGCCCGGTGGCGCAGGGCTGATCCGTGTCTGAATACCTCCACGTCGAAAAACCCTTCCTCGACCAGCTTGCCGCGCTGGGCTGGGAAGTCGTTGACCAGGGGCAGGGATTCATCCCTATCGACCCGGCGGCGAGCCTGCGCGGGAGCTTTCGCGAGTGGCTGCTGCCCGAGGTGTTCCGCGAAGCCGTGCGCGCGATCAACCGCACCGCCGACGGTACGGCCTGGCTGACCGACCGCCAGATCGACGACCTGCGCGACCAGATTCTACGCCAGCCGAACCGCACACTGCTGGAAGCCAACGAGGCGGTGCAGGCGCTATTTCTGAAGGCACAGGTGGACCGCAACGAGGTGACGGGCGAGAGCGATCCGGTGGCGAGTCTGATCGACTTCGCCCACCCGGAGCGCAACATTTTTCACGCCATCAACCAGTTCCGCATCGACACGCCGGGTTGCGTGAAGCAGTGCATCATTCCGGACATCATGCTGTTTGTGAACGGCATTCCGCTGGTGGTGGTGGAGGCGAAAATCGGCGACGCGAACACGGCCAACCCGATGCACGCGGCCTTCGAGCAACTGCTGCGCTACCGCAACGGGCGCGCCGAGACCCTCGCCGCCGGACTGCGTGAAGGCGAGCCGCGCCTGTTTCACACCAACCTATTGCTGATCTGCACTTGCGGCGAGAAGGCCACATACGGCAGCGTGACGTCGGGCTACGAGCATTTTTATGCCTGGAAGGACATCTGGCCGGAGCGCAACCGAGCCTATACGCCCCCGCTGGGCGTGGAGCGCGAACAGGAGCGGATGATCCAGGGGCTGCTTGCGCCCGCGACGCTGCTGGACGTGCTGCGCACCTGCACGGTGTTCATGGACACGGATTCGGGCAAGCGGGTGAAGGTGGTGAGCCGCTACCAGCAATACCGCGCTGCCCACCGCATCGTGGCGCGCCTGCGCACCGGCAAAACCATGGAAGAGCGGTCCGGCGTGGTTTGGCATACCCAGGGCTCAGGCAAATCGCTGACCATGGTGTTCGTGGCGCGCATGCTGCGCGCGTCGAGCGACCTGGCGGATTTCAAGATTCTGCTGGTCAATGACCGTGTGGATCTGGAAGACCAGCTCGCCGCCACGGCCAGGCTGATCGGCGGCAAGGTGAACGTGATCGAGAGTACGGCGCAATTGCGCGAGCACCTTGCCACCTCCGCTTCCGACATCAACATGGTGATGGTGCACAAGTTCATGGAGCGCGCCGAGGCGTTGCCGTTGAAAGTGGCGGAAGCGCTGGCGAACTACAGCACGGTGCCGTCCGGCCAGACCTTCGGCGTGGTGAATCCATCCGACCGCATCCTGCTGATGATCGACGAAGCGCACCGCACGCAAAGCTCGGACTTCGGCGACAACATCTTCGAGGCTTTTCCCCATGCGACGCGCATTGCCTTCACCGGCACGCCGCTCGTCACCGAGCAGCACGGCAACCGGCGTACGGTGAAGCGTTTCGGCGAATACATCGACACGTACAAGCTGATGGACGCGGTACACGACGGCGCGACCCTGCAAATCCTCTACGAAGGCCGCACGGCGGACACGGCGCTGAAGGACAAGCACGGCTTCGATACCCAATTCGAAGACCTGTTCCGCCATCGCACGGAAGAAGAAATACTCGCCATCAAGAAGAAGTATGGCGCGAGCGGCGACATCCTCGAAGCGGAAAAGCGCATCGAGGCCATTGCCCGCGATCTGGTGGCGCATTACATCGACAACATCCTGCCGGATGGCTTCAAGGCGCAGGTGGTGTGCCATTCCAAGCTGGCGGCGATCCGCTACCAGAAGTCGATTCGCGCAGCCCTGGCCGAGCGGTTGGATAGCGAGAAGCTCAAGCCGAAGCCCGACACCGAGCTGATCCGCCGCATTGCCTTCTTGAAGGCGGCGGTGGTGGTTTCTTCCGACGCCACCAACGAGCTGGCGGTCATCACCGAGGCGCGCAGGGAAGCCAAGCGCTGGAACGCGGTGGAGAATTTCTGCAAACCCTTCGACTTCGACGACCCCGACAAGGACCTCACCGGCATCGCCTTCCTGATCGTGTGCGACATGCTGTTGACCGGCTTCGATGCGCCGGTGGAGCAGGTGATGTATATTGACAAGCGACTCAAGGAGCACAACCTGTTGCAGGCTATCGCCCGCGTGAACCGGGTGGCGAAGAACAAGCATCGCGGCTTTATCGTGGATTACATCGGTCTGGCGAACCACCTGACGCAGGCGCTGGCGATTTATGCGCATGAAGACGCCCAGGACATCCAGCAGGGTTTGAAGAACCTGCTTACCGAGCTGCCGATTCTGGAAGAACGCTATCAGCGCCTGTTGCAGCACTTCCACTCTGCCGGGGTGGGCGAGATCGAAGCCTTCGTCAAGGACGAACTGCCCACACCCGAGGCGGAAGTCGCTGTGGTACACGCGGCGGTGGGCGTTTTAAAGGATATCAAGCGGCGTGCGGATTTCGAGGTATATCTGAAGAAGTTCCTGCAGAGCCTGAACCTGATCCTGCCCAATCAGGCCGGGCATCCGTATCGCGGCCCAGCGCGACGCTTCGGCTACCTGCTGCGCATGACCAAGGAGCGCTACAAGGACGACTCGCTCGACATCGTGGACGCGGGTGAGAAGGTGAAGGCGCTGATCAACGAGCACCTGATCGACCTGGGGATCAATCCCAAGATTCCGCCTATCGAACTGCTGGCGGACGATTTCATCGCCAACGTGCAGAAGCACGCTCAGGGCGATCCGGAGGCCAAGGCCAGCGAGATGGAGCACGCCATCCGCAAGCACTGCACGGTACATTTCGACGAAGACCCGGCTTTCTACAAACGCCTGAGCGAAAAGCTGGAGAAGCTGATCCAGGAGCACCAGAACAACTGGCAGGCGCTGGCTGAGGGCTACGAGGAGATTCGGAACGAGGCGCTGGCAGGCCGCACGGATGCCATCGCAGGGTTGAGCAAGGAGGCGGCGACCTTCTACGACTACGCGGTGCAGCTTGCCTTCGGCGGCGACGTACCGCCCGATTTGCGGGCGCCACTGAAGAAGCTCATGGCACGTATCGTGGAGACGTTGCAGGGCACCATCGACATCATCGACTTCTGGAAAAAACCCATTGAGGTGAAAAACCTGCGGGGCAACATCGACACGGAAATCCTGCTGGCCAACATCCCGCAGCTCACCGCGAAGCACGAACGGATCGCGGTGGAGATCGTCAAACTGGCCGAAAAGCGGCACGCGGAGCTGACGAAATGAGCGCCACTCGGAACAAAGACATTACGTATGAAGTGATACGTAGCCGCCGCGCAACGGCGGATATCGTCATCGAGCGCGATGGCCGCGTGCTTGTCCGCGCCCCCGAGTCGATTCCCGATAAGCGAATCGAGGACTTGATCGAGGCCAAGCTGTACTGGATTTACAAGAATCTAGCCGAGTGGCGCGACCTCAACGCCACCCGAGTGCTGCGCGAATATCGCAACGGGGAGGGTTTTCTCTACCTGGGTCGCTCCTATCGCCTGCTACTGGTCGCCGACCAGGAAGAACCTCTGCTGCTGAAGAACGGACGTTTCTGCCTGCGACGCGATCTGGTGGATCGGGGCGAAATCGAGGCGGCCAAGGCGGCCTTCCGCGATTACTACATCGCGCGTGGCGCCGAGCGCATCCGCCAGCGTGTGGACTACTACGCGCCCAAGATCGGGGTAACTCCGCGCGACATCAACGTCCGCGAACTCGGAAATCGCTGGGCCTTATGCTCGCCGAACGGCAATTTGGCCTTTCACTGGAAGTGCATGATGGCACCGCAAACCATCATCGACTACATCGTGGTGCATGAGCTTTGCCACTTCCATCATCTTGATCACACCGCTGCTTTCTGGAATGAGGTGGACAAAGTAATACCCGCCTATGGCGAGCGCAAGGAATGGCTGCGAGTCCACGGCGCGGGACTGGACGTGTAAGTTGAACACCAAAATATTCCAACCGTACCCTGAGAGACGATGTTCGAAGGGGCGGATAGGGCGGAGGCTCAATGCAAACGCGGTTTTTGGAATGTGGGCAAAATGGCGTCGACCGGATGGCCGCGCATAGCGGCACTTTCTGCCGTTGCCCAAATGTTTTGGGCAACGCATGGAACAGGCCGCTCTGACCGGGTGTGCAAAGAAGCCCTCATGCAGCAGCATTTGATCTCCCTTACCATCCGGGCCCACGACGCTCCCAAGTTGGATTAAGCGTAAGGGACTAAGGGGGATTATGATTCGAACTTAATTAAAGCTGAATTTCGTGGCGACTGGATTGCTCTTGGTATCTATTCCGTCGCTGGCCACAGTGCTCAGTATCGGGGTCCCCTCAGGGTTGCGGTTTGGCAATGTCGCAGTAGTTTAACGGGTGCGAATCCCGTCGATATCATGGTTAAACGGAACGTGGCAGGCGTGGACTGGTTCTATAAACTGCACCTTTGGTGCGTCAGGTGTGGTGAGAAAAAAGAGCAAAAAATGCGTCAGACAGACTGTCTGACGGCAGGTCTGACGCTCTGTCGGACGGCTGTCAGACATGCTGTCCGACATCCTCCCCCTCAAGTCGGACAGGAGTGTCAGATGATCACACTTCTCTGTCGGACGGCGAAGCCCAGGTGGTCCGACGCCTAGTCTGACAGAGTGTCGGACCATAGGGTTTACCCCACTAGATTGTGGGAGCGGGGGGACCCCATTCCGGTAGAATGGCGCCACGGCTGGCGACAATATATACTTTGCATATATCTGTTAGATGAAGGCTAGGGATGCGACCATGACCAAAGCGCGCGTATTCATGTCTGGGAATAGACAAGCCGTCAGGCTGCCCAAGGAGTTCCGTTTTCGTACGGGGGAGGTTGACATCTTCCGGCGTGGCGACGAGATAGTTTTGCGCGAGCGCGTGGGCGACGCGTCAGAGATTTTCGATCTGTTGGCCAGCTTGCCCGATGATTTCCTGGCAGCGGGTCGGCAAGATACTATCCCGCAGCAACGCGAAGGGCTGTGATGTCGCAGGGATACCTTCTGGACACTAATATCTGTATTTATATAACCAAGCATCATCCTCCTGAAGTGCGAGCACGTTTTGCTCAACACCGGGCAGCCGAGTTGGGTATGTCGGTCGTGACATTCGGAGAACTGATGTACGGTGCGGAAAAAAGCCAGGCGCGGGACAAAGCGCTAAAGGTCCTTGATCAGCTTCGATCTAGCATTCAGGTTCTGGAAATGCCAGTAGTTGCGGGTCAGCACTATGGGCAAATCCGCGCAAGACTGGAAAAAATGGGAAAGCCTATCGGCAATAACGACCTCTGGATTGCCGCGCATGCACTGAGCGAGGATCGGGTACTGGTTACCAACAACACCCAGGAGTTTAGCCGGGTCGAGGGATTGCAGTTGGAAAATTGGGTGAGTTAACGGAAGCCTTCCTCTGCCGTCACCTAAGCCCCAAGGATTCAAGCCGAGGTCAATAGCTGTCGCAACAGGGACCAAGCGCCCTTGATGGCAAGTCGGCATAGCGCAATCGCTTATGGTGTTGCATCAACATCGAAGGTTTCCCACAATCGTCGCTGGCCATCACTCGTGACCCAGACTTTTCGGTCTCCGAGTTTTTTCCTGATCCATCCGGATTCCAGAAAATATGTCATCCCCCCGGTGTCAGCGTAGATACCGCCTTGATGACGCCTATGCAAGAGCCTTTTCAGGGTCGAACGGCTGACCGGATTTGAGGACACCATAGGCGATATGCAGGAGCTTGCGCATGGCGGCAATGATCACCTGCATAGGGCGTTTACCATGAGCGATCAGGCGGTCACAGACTGCAGTGATCACAGGGTTTTGTATCGTTTAGCTGTGAGAGCGGGCATGTAGAGGGTCTTACGCAGGAGAAGATTGCCGGTCTTCGCAATGGGGGTTTTCCCTGCCTGCCCACTGGCCAGACTGGCAGTTCCATGGGCGTAATCCGGTCGTATGGTATGGCATATTTCGATCCCCTTCGATCTCCATCGAAACCAGTGACTGCTTTACGGGAGTATAGTGGCCTCTCTTTCATGAACGAGCAAACAGGAGAATGCCATGACCCTACACCTCATCACTGTCATTGTAGCGACATATGCACAGCCGGTATAACCGGCGCCTGGCGATTTCCTGTCACCGGCGAGCGACAAGCAGCGACAAACCCAATTATGCCAAAGCCATTGAACGGTGCCTTAGCT
>JAJZZR010000515.1 GCA_021797465.1 Pseudomonadota bacterium
GGGGTTCGTGGTCGATGACGCCATCGTCATGATCGAGAACATCTCGCGGCACATCGAGCGCGGCCAGGGACCGATCGAGGCGGCGCTCGAGGGTTCCGGGGAGATCGCCTTCACCATCGTCTCGCTGACCATCTCGCTGATCGCGGTGCTGATTCCGCTGCTGTTCATGCGCGAGGTGGTCGGCCGGCTGTTTCGGGAATTCGCGATCACGCTGGCCATCTCCATCCTGATCTCCGCGGTGGTCTCACTCACGCTGGTGCCGATGCTGTGCGCCAAGCTCCTGCGCCCGCACGCCGACACCCTGCGCAAGCAAGGCCGGTGGGCGCACCAGGCCGAGGCGGCGTTCAACCGGCTGATCGGCGCGTACGGACGGGGGCTCGACCGGGCGCTCGCCCACCAGCGCCTGGTGCTGTGGATCGCCGCCGGGACCCTGGTGCTGACGGTGGCACTCTATATCGTCATTCCCAAGGGGTTCTTCCCGCTGCAGGACACGGGACTGCTGCAGGCGACCACGGTCGGGCCGCCGTCGATCTCCTTCAAGGACATGGCCGAGCGCCAACAGGCACTCGCCGCCATCCTGCGCCGCAACCCCAACGTGGTCAGCCTGACCTCGTACATCGGGATCGGCAGCAACAACATGACGGTGAACCAGGGCAAGATGCTGATCAACCTCACGCCCAAGGATGACCGCGCGGAGGGCATCCGCACGGTCATGGATCAGCTGCTCGCCGCGGCGCGCGCGGTGCCGGGCATTCGGCTCTCGCTCGAGCCGGTGCAGAACCTGACCATCAGCTCGATCACCAGCCGCGCCCGTTATCAGTTCATCCTCGGGGCGGGGACCCGCGCCATCCTCACCCCCTGGGTGCCGAAGCTGCTCGCGGCGCTGCGGCGCGCGCCGACGCTCGCCCACGTGTCGACCAGCTTCACCGAGCAGGGGCGCACCATCCAGATCGACGTCGACCACAGCACCGCGGCGCGCTTCGGCATCACCAACGCCACCATCGACAATGCGCTGTATGATGCCTTCGGGCAGCGCATCATCTCGACGATCTATACCCAGTCGAACGACTACCGGGTCATCCTTACCGCCAACCCGAGGCTCGCGGACACCGTACGCTCGCTCAATACGTTCTACATTCCCTCCGCGGGCGGCGGCCAGGTCCCGCTCGGCTCGATCGCCCGGATCGAGGTGAGGAATGCACCCCTGACGCTCGATCACCTCGGGCAGTTTCCCGCCGCGATGTTCTCCTTCGACACCGCCCCGGGCGCCTCCCTCGGGGCGGCGGTGAATGCCATCCGGGCCACCGAGCGCAGCATCGGCCTGCCGGTGAGCATCAGCACCACCTTCGAGGGCGAGGCGCTCGCCTTCGAGTCCTCCCTCACCAGCGAAGTGCTGTTGCTGCTCGCGGCCATCGCCACGGTCTACATCGTGCTCGGGGTGCTCTACGAGAGCTACATCCACCCGCTCACCATCCTCTCGACGCTCCCCTCGGCGGGCATCGGGGCGCTGCTGGCGCTGATGATGGCCGGGGAGAGTCTGGACATCATTTCCATCATCGGCATCGTGCTGCTGATCGGCATCGTCAAGAAGAACGCGATCATGATGATCGACTTCGCGCTCAATGCCGAGCGCGAGGAGGGCAAGACCCCGATCGAGGCGATCAAGGAGGCGGCGCTGCTGCGCTTCCGGCCCATCCTGATGACCACCGTGGCGGCAGTGTTCGCCGCGCTGCCGCTGATGCTCGGCACCGGGACGGGCTCGGAGCTCAGACGGCCGCTCGGCCTGTCGATCGTGGGCGGGTTGCTGCTGAGTCAGCTGCTGACGCTGTTCACGACGCCCGTGGTCTACCTCTTCTTCGACCGGCTGGCACGGCGCGCCAAGGCGTGGGCCGGCGTGCCGCTGCACGCCTCCGGACCCCTGTCGATCGATTCGCCGTGAGCGCGCCATGAACATCTCGCGGCTGTTCATCACCCGGCCGGTGGCCACGACGCTGCTGTCGTGCGGCCTGGCCCTCTCGGGGTTGATCGCGTACTTCCTGCTGCCGGTCTCGGCGATGCCGCAGGTGGACTTCCCCGCCATCGTGGTCATGGCGAATCTCCCCGGGGCGAGTCCCGAGACCGTCGCCACCAGCGTCACCACACCGCTCGAGCGGCATTTGAGCGCGATCGCCGGCGTCGATCAGATGACCTCGCAGAGCACCGAGGGGCGCGCGCAGATCGTGCTGATCTTCAGCTTGCGGCGCAACATCAACGGCGCCGCGAGCGACGTGGAGGCGGCCATCCAGGCGGCCCGGGTGGACATGCCGGCCTCGCTGCGCAGCAATCCGCAGTATTTTGCCTTCAACCCCTCCGAGGCGCCGATCCTGATCCTGGCGCTCACCTCGAAGACCCTGCCCATCGGCGCGGTGTACAACGCCGCCTCGACCATCATCTATCAGAAGCTTCTGCAGGTGCCGGGCGTGGGCGAGGTCGACATCGGCGGCAGCTCGCTGCCGGCGATCCGCATCAATCTCGATCCGCGCCAGCTGTTCAATTACGGCATCGGGCTCGAGGACGTGCGTGCGGCGATCGCGGCGGCCAATGCCAACAGCCCCAAGGGGGCGCTGTCCTTCGACGGCCGGCGCTATCAGATCTACGTCAACGATTCGGCCACCCGGGTGCGCCAGTACCGCAGGCTCATCATTGCGTACCGCAAGGGCGCGGCGGTGCGCCTAGGCAGCGTCGCCACGATCTCCCGCGGCGTCGAGAACGTGCAGACGCTGGGTCTGCTCGATGGCCACCGCGCGGTGGCGATGATCATCCGCAAGCAGCCCGATGCCAACGTGATCGCCACGGTCGATCGCATCAAGGCGCTGCTGCCGGCCATTCGCGCCAGCATTCCGGCCGGCATCAACGTGGTGGTGACGCACGATCAGACCGGTCCGATCCGCACCTCGCTGCACGATGTGGAGATCACGTTGCTGCTGGCGGTGCTCCTGGTCGTGACCGTGGTGCTGGTGATGCTGCGCAATCCGCGTGCGGCGCTGGTGCCGGCGGTCGCCGTGCCGCTCGCGCTGATCGGCACACTCGCGGTCATCTATTTGCTCGGCTTCAGCCTGAACAACTTCTCGATGATGGCGCTCACCGTGTCCACGGGATTCGTGGTCGACGATGCGATCGTGGTGATCGAGAACATCACGCGGCACATCGAGGCCGGCGAGCCGCGCCTGCGGGCCGCGCTCGACGGGGCGCGCGAGGTGGGCTTCACCGTGCTCGCCATGAGCTCGGCGCTGATTGCGGTGTTCGTGCCCATCCTGCTGATGGGGGGGCTCGTCGGCCGGGTGTTTCGCCAGTTCGCCCTGACGCTGGCGATCACCGTGGTGCTCTCGCTGGTGATTTCCCTCACCACCACCCCGATGCTGTGCGGGCGGCTGCTGCGGGCGCACCCGCGCCAGGGGCGGTTCTTCCGCGCCGTCGAGCGCGGTTTCGAGCATATGCGCGACTTCTACGACCATACCCTCGGGATGGCGATCCGCCATCCGCGCCTGATGATGCTGGCGCTGCTCGGGGTGGTGGTGCTCAATTTCTACCTGTTCGCCATCGTGCCGAAGAGCTTCTTCCCGCAGCAGAACTCCGGCAACCTCACCGGCTTCATGGTCGCCGATCAGAGCAGCTCGTTCGAGGCGATGCAGAAGAAGCTGCGCTACGTGGTCAACATCATCAGACGCAACCCCGCGGTCGAGCACGTGGTGGGGTTCACCGGCGGCGGGTTCTTCGGGGGCAGCAACACCGCGCACATGTTCATCTCCCTGAAGCCGCTCGCCGAGCGCAAGCGCTCCGACGCCCAGGTGATCGCCCAGCTGACCGGGCAGCTGAAGGGGTTCGCCGGCGCGCGGCTGTACCTGCAGTCCGCGCAGAGCTTTCACTCGGGCGGCCGGCAGAGCTACGCGCAATACCAGTACACGCTGCTCTCGAGCAGCCTGCAAACGCTGAACACCTGGGCGCCGCGCATCGAGCAGGCGCTGAAAAAGGTCCCCCAGCTGCGCGATGTCAATAGCGACAGCCAGGCAGGGGGTCTCGATGTGCAACTGCACATCAACCGCCAGCGAGCCGCGGCCCTGGGACTGAACCTCTCGCAGATCGACAACACCTTGTATGACGCCTTCGGGCAGCGCCTGGTCTCGACCATCTATGAGGACATGAATCAATATCACGTGGTGATGGAGGTCGATCCCAAGTTCTGGAACAACCCCTCGACGCTGAAGGATCTGTATGTCAGCCTCTCGGGCGGGGCGCTGTCCGGGACCGAGTCGACCATGGGGGCGGCCGCGGACTTTCAGTTCCCCGGCGTGACCCAGAGCAACGCCGCGCAGAACTACGCAGAGAACCAGATCGCCACCGCCCATGGCGGCGCGTCCACCGGCAGCGCCGTCAGCACCAGCGCGGAGACCATGATCCCGCTGTCGGATTTCGCCAGCTACGGGCCGGGACTCACTCCGCTGTCGATCAATCATCAAGGACCGTTCGTCGCCACCACGTTCTCGTTCAATCTGCCGGTGGGCGAGGCGCTCGGGGTGGCGACCGACGCCATCGAGCGGACGATGCGCAATCTGCATGTGCCGACCTCCATCCACGGCCGGTTCGCCGGCAACGCCCGGGTGTTTCGCCAGACCGTCGAGGAGGAGCCGCTGCTGATTGTGGCGGCGCTCGCGGCCGTGTACATCGTGCTTGGCGTGCTCTATGAGAGTCTGACGCAACCGATCACCATCCTCTCCACGCTGCCCTCGAGCGGCGTCGGGGCGGTGCTGGCGCTGCTGCTGTTCAACGAGCCGTTCAGCCTGATCGCGCTCATCGGGGTGATTCTCTTGATCGGCGTGGTGCTGAAGAACGCCATCATGATGGTGGATGTGGCGCTGATCGCCCAGCGCACCGAGCGCACCGATGCGGTGCGCGCCATTCACGAGGCTTGTCTGCTGCGCTTCCGTCCGATCATGATGACCACGATCGCGGCCATGCTGGGCGCGCTGCCGCTCGCGCTGATGACCGGTCAGGGCTCCGAGATGCGCCAGCCCCTCGGCATCGCGGTGGTCGGGGGACTTGCCATCAGCCAGATCCTCACGCTTTATACGACGCCTGTTGTGTACATCTACCTGGATCGATTTCGCCTATGGTTCATCAGAACGTTCACGCGCCGAGGCGCGGCGGCGTTGTCGGCCCGGAGCGTGGCGACATGATGTCGCGCGCGCGGGTGTTGCTCGCGGCGGGTCTGTGCGTGGCGCTGAGCGCCTGCGCCGTCGGCCCGAATTACCGCCGGCCGGCGGCCCCGCCCGCGCCGCGGTTCAAGGAAGAGCGCGGCTGGATGCCGGCGACCCCGGCGCAGATCGTCCCGAGCGCCTGGTGGTCGATCTATCATGATCCGGTGCTCTCGCGCCTGGAGGGCCGGGTCGATGTGTCGAACCAGACGCTCAAGGCCGCCGTGGCAGCCTATTACGCGGCGCGAGCGGCGGCCGGTGTGACCCGGGGAACCCTGTTCCCCTCGATCAGCCTCGGGGCCGGCCAGACGCGCAGCGGCGGCGGCGCGGCCTCACAGTTCACTTTCGGCGGGGCACGTACCGCGAATCAACTGGGCGCGACCGGCAGCTGGGACGTGGATTTGTGGGGCGAGCTGCGCCGCGAGCTGCAAAGCGCCAATGCCGCGGCGCAGGTGAGCGCCGCCGACGTCGCCGCCGCGCAGCTCTCGGCGCAGACCACGCTGGCCGAGGATTACTTCCAGCTGCGCGCGGCCGAGCAGCAGTTGCGGTATCTCAAGACTGCCGTCAAGGACGATGAGCTCTCGCTGCGCGTCTCGGTGAATCAGGAGCGTGCGGGCGTGACCACGCTCGCCGCCGTGTACTCGGCGCGCACCACGCTCGAGAGCACCCAGTCCCAGGAGCAGAGCGTCGAGCTGACCCGCGCCAATCTCGAGCACGCCATCGCGGTGCTGATCGGTGAGGCTCCGGCGCAGTTGAGTCTCGCCTACGGTCATCTCACGGCGCGAGTACCGGTGGTGCCGGCCGGTGTGCCCTCGCGGCTGCTGTTGCGCAACCCCGCGGTGGCTGCGGCCGAGCGTACGATGGCGAGCACCAATGCCCAGATCGGCGTGGCCGAGGCGGCCTGGTTCCCGAGCCTGACACTCTCGGGCTCCTATGACTTCGATTCCGCCGCGCTGTCGACGCTGATTCGGGCGAGCAACGCCGTGTGGTCGTTCGGTCCGTCGATCGCCGCGAATCTGTTCAACGGCGGCGCGACGCTCGCGAGGATCCGCGAGGCGAGGGCGACGTACGACGAGGCCGTCGCCGACTATCGCCAGACGGTGCTCAACACGTTCGAGCAGGTGGAGAACGATCTGGCGACGCTGCGTTACCTGCAGGTGGAGTATGGCGAGGAGCTCCAGGCGGTCGAGGACGCCAAGCGGGCCGAGCGACTCACCTTCAACCAGTACAAGGCCGGTACCGCCGACTACGCGACGCTGCTCAGCGCGCAGGCCGCCGAGCTCAGCGATGAAGTGACGCTGGTGAGCCTGCAGAGTCAACGCCTCGTGGCGAGCGTCAATCTGATCGACGCACTCGGCGGGGGTTGGAACAGCGCCGAGCTCAATCGAGCCAATGACGGTGTCCACGCGACCCTGAGCAGTACGGTGGAGCTGCCGCCTTCGAGGTGATGCGCCGCGAGCCGCGCGTATTGCCTCAGGTAACCTTGGCAAGTGGGCCGAGGGAGTCTCATCCCCGGCTGACTTGCAAAGGGCAGTGATCGCGCAGATTAATCAGGCTATTTCCGTGTCCCCCACCGCGCGCCGCACCGCGTGGGGTTCTTGTATACCCGCCAAGTGCATAAAATTTCGCTCGCCGATGCATCGGCACCTGTAATTCCAGCCTGAGACGCCCGGTTGAACGGTTCCGC
>JAJZZR010000459.1 GCA_021797465.1 Pseudomonadota bacterium
CCCCGCAGGCGGTACGGCGATGGCTGACGGACCCGGCCAACAGCACCCACCGCGAGCCGCCGCGCATGTTGTGGTTTGCCCTATGGGCGGCCGAGGCGGCGAAGGAAGAAAACCGCGAGGGGTAGGGGGGAGCCGTCAGTCTGTTTGGGCGTGGCTGGCTGATATTATGGACCTATGCCATGGCGCCAATTTGTCGCATGAATCTTGAATCTCGCTACGTTGCAGGTTCCGGGATTTTCGCGACACGCAGGCAAGCTCTGCTGATAATGTCGTGTTACCCTTGAGCGAGCCGTTTCAGGACAGCCGCCACGATAACCTCGGGCCGATCTTCCTGAACGAGATGCCCGGAGTCCGGTATGGCAATACACTCGGCATCGGAGATCGCCGTCGCTAGGGCCACGCCTTTCTCGAAGGGTATCCATTCGTCATTTCGGCCCCAAAGGACTGTCACCGGGCATTCCATCCGCCCGTAAAGTCCTTCGACCTCATCGGTGTATTTCTGATCCATCTGCGCGATCTGCCGATAGAACGCGGGCTGGCCTACCGCCCCGAGCCACGGCGTACTGTAGATTTTAAATGCCTGTTCTGACAGCGGATTATAGGCGGCGGTCTGCAAGTAGGCGCGTAGGGTCGCCCGGTGCATGTAGTCAGGCATCCCCGAGAAGGCAGCTTCATGCTTGCGCACATGGTGGACCAAAGCGGACCCCCAAGGAGCAAGGGCAACGGCGTCGAAGATCGTCAGGGAATGATAACGCAAACCGTTCAGGTAATAGGCGCGCAGCGCCGTGGCCCCGCCGAAATCATGCGCCAACACATCGGGGCGGTCGAGGTCCCATTCTCTGAACAGAGCGGCGAGGGTCTTGTTCTGCACGGCCAGAGACACGTCTTGTCCCTCGCGCATCTCCGACAGCCCGTAGCCGACCAGATCGAAATAGTAGATCGTCCTGCGGTCGGCGAGCTGCGGCACGATTCTGCGCCAGACCTGCGAGGAAAAGGGTGTCCCATGAAGCGCCACCAGTGGCGGCCCGTTCCCGGTCTTACCCCAACGAACGGCGTTTCCTTCAATGGTCGTGGTATGGGGCAGGTCCAGCATGGTGACGACTCACATTGAAACTTAGCTAAATGACAATATGATGAGAGGCATGGACAGATCAACCCAAATCAAGGCCATGGCGAGCGGGCAGCGCCTAACGGTCCTCCGACTGCTGGCGGAGCCGCAAAAGCATTTCGGCCATCAATGGTCCGCCGATCCGGTGGAGTTCGGCGTCTGCATGACATTGATTGCCGAGGCCCTAGCCGTTGCGCAGCCTACGGCAAGCCGGCATCTGGAAATTCTCAAGCAAGCGGGATTCATCACGGTGCGGAAGCACCTGAAATGGTCGTATTGCAAGCGGGATGAGGCCGCGATTAGGGACTATCTGGACTGGCTGGCGGCAGAGCTTTCCTCAACCGGATAGCTCTGCCGGTGTCGCACAACTCCTAAAACCTGCGACAATTTCTTGCCGACAAATTGCCCTCGGCTATTATCTCATCAGCCATCTCTCAAAATACAAATTGATTGGGTTGGTAACGTAGGGGCCATACGCCGGGCACGGAACGAATCCATTCGCCCGATAGAGCCTCTGGGCATCTGGAAGAAATTCTGTGGTTTCCAGCCTCAGAACCGACAGCTTGGCGGTCAAAGCCGCTTCCACAACGCGCGCCAGGAGCCTACTACCTATACCAGTTGTTCGAACCTCGGTGACAACATACATGCGCTTCACCTCCCCGGTACCGTCCTCGAACACCTGAAGCCCTGCACAGCCAACGGCTTGCCCGGCAATCCGCGCGATAAACATTTGCGTGTCGTCGTGCGCTAACCGATCAATTGGAGAACCGTGATTCCTTTCCACCCCGCAGACCCGGTTTAAGAAATCGTCCAGAGCAGTTACCAGGTTAATCAGGTCCGGGGACCTTGCATCGGCCAGCTCAATTTCGATTCTATCGACAGTCATTCTCATCCTCTTTCTTGAAGAGAACAGCGCATGACGCTGTGGTGGCTTGTCCCGTTTAGTTGCCGGACCGGCCACATCTTCTTCTGAAGGAAGAAAGCCACCTTGCTCGGGAAGCAGGTTGGCGCTGGGCGTCGGCCCAACTCTTGATGCTGGAGGTGATGATAGCCGGCAATATCGAACTGAGCAAGCACCTCTGTTTGAGGAATAACACGTGACCGTCCCTGGATCTTATCGGTCTTCCTCGCAACAAGCTGACTGAAGGCTTTCGCCTCTACCCGATCATTGTATGTCGCGTAACTTGTAAATTATGCGACAGGCAGGCGGCCTCTCGGCCAGCCTAGCATTTTCTTGTCGCGTATCTTTGTCGCAGCATTCGTATACTTACGACAAAAATACGCGACAGTCGGTGACCGGGATGGGGGGATTTCTACCGGTCTGCTATTGAGCACCCAGATGGGAAAAGCGGACACTATATCTATCAAGCTAACCAACCATAGCTACTTTTATTATAGGTGGTTCTCTAAAATATTTGATGTTGAATGCTTCGTCGACAATCAGGGCGTGCGCTATTTGTTGGAGAGCAACAAGCAAAGTATCCAGTGCGTAAGTATCACTCTCAAACTCATAAATAGCTCTTGATGAATCATAGGAAGCCCGTTCCCCAGTTTGCATTGCCGGAAGAGTCGAGCGATCAAAAGTTGGAACGTGTGACATCTTGTTCCGAATGCTTATCCCCTTCTCAATGAGTAAAACATATTCCTCGACAAGATCCGGGGATGCCGTACGACGTTCTAATTCCTGGCGCAGCCATTCCCTTCGTGACACTTGATGGTGATGCGGGGGCACCCTTTTACAGGTTTTGCATATAGTAGACTCAGCTTCGCAGATTGGTGGAGGGCCAATAAGACTTTCGATGAGAATTATCATATGCTGCACGCCCCAGTATCGACCGTAGAGGGGATCAATACGACGAGGGCTAGGAGGCTGCGAGACAAACCATTCGATTGCGGCTCGCTTCTTTGGAGATAGCTCCAGGAATGTCTGATACAGGTCCGCGTACGATCTTACAGGCAATCCCTCAGGCTTTCCAACATGCGAACCCACAAGAAATCCCACTACATCTGAATAGTCTACGGCGTTGCGTAAATCGCCACCGTCCTCTGGGGTATCGATGGCTTCAAATACATGACGATTATCATCGTAGTGTGCCGCCCCGTGGCTGTTCATCATTACAAAGCAATCGAATATCAACCAACCCCGAAACCGCTCAAATGCGACGCTATCGGGCCAGTCGGCAGGCGTGACGAAATGCGACCGTGACATCCAAAGGGAAGCGCTGCTGTGCATCGGGAGCATGAGCCCTCCCGATGGGACGACGACGATGCCGTCGGCGATAGCGTACGGCCCAGTCGGCTTAAACGGGCTGAAGTAGAGGATGCCTCTGCGGCCTTTGAAGCTGGTCATCATGGTTGGAGTATCATGGAATAGCGAGCCATTTGGGGTGATCCGGATTGCATCAGAACATTTTTTCTGTGTCCGCTAAAAGGGAAGCCGAAGTAGGTTCGTTTATAGCCAAAATGGGTCGATTTCTCCCGCAAGATTCGGAGCGTCCGGCGCTTACGGGATGCCTATGGTTCGTTGCCAATCATCACCTTGGGAGATTGCAAATGGCATTCCGAATCAGCGGGCTCGACCCTGCCCTCTTCCGCCATCTTTACGGCCTGTCTGACGAGGCGCTCGCCGCGTACGGCGCGAAGCGCTACGTGGCGAGCGCCACGCCGGGGTTTCCGGATCGCGTGGAGATACGTGACGCCGAGCCGGGCGAGGCCGTGTTTCTGCTCAACTACGAGCACCAGCCCGCCAACACGCCCTACAGGGCGCGTCACGCCATCTTCGTCCGCGAAGGCGCTGAACGTGTGTACAACGAGGTCGACACTATCCCCGAAACGCTCAGCTTGCGGGCGATATCGCTCCGCGCCTTCAACGCGGCCGGCGAGATGGTCGACGCGGACCTTGCCGACGGTAGGGAACTGAAAGTGCTGATCGAGCGCTTCTTCGCAAATCCAGAGGTCTCCTACCTCCACGCCCACTACGCGAAGCGCGGCTGCTACGCCGCACGCATCGACCGAGCGTAACCGCTTGGCGGGCGGCTGAGGCGATGATTACGACGCCACCTCAGCCGCCTTCTGGTGGCGTTCCATGTCAAGAAGGGCGCGCTTGCGTTCCAGACCCCAGCGATAGCCGCCCAAACCACCATCACTGCGCAGGGCGCAGTGGCACGGGATGAGGACGGCGATCCGGTTCGCGCCGCACGCGCTCGCCGCGGCCCGGATCGCGCGGGGCGCGCCGATCCCGCGGGCGACGTCCGCGTAGCTGACGACCTCGCCCGGGCGCACGCCAAGCAGGAAGCGCCACACCCGGATCTGGAAGGCCGTGCCGCGCAGGTCGAGCGGCAGGTCCGGCCGCGGCCCGCCGCTGGCCAGATGTCTGTCGAGCGCGTCCATCCAGTCGTCGAGCGGCCGATTCCCCTTCACCGGCGCCGCCTTGAGCGCGGCGTTCGGAAACTCGGCGGCGAGCCGCTTCAGCAGGCTGGCTGGATCATCGCCGAACTCGACGAAGCAGACGCCGCGTCCGGTCGCGGCCATCATCAGCAGACCAAGGGCAGTGTGCCTGACCGCATGCACGATCGTCTCGCCCGCGCCGCCGGCCCGATAGGTCGACGGCGTCATCCCGAGCCTGCCGTCCACCTGCTTGTAGAGGCGGCTGGTCGAGCCGTAGCCGGCGTCAAATGTGGCGCTAAGCACGCTCTCCCCCGCCCGCAGGCCCGACTTCAACGCCTCCAGGCGCTTGGCGGCGTGGTATTCCTTGGGGCTGACGCCCGTCACCGCCTTGAAACTGCGCTGGAGGTGGAACGGACTCATCCCGGCAAATCCGGCGAGCCGGTCGAGGGTTATCGGTTCGTCCACATGATCCGCGATGTGCGCGGCAACCGCATGGACCCGCTCAACGATGCCGTCCGGCCGCGCGGCATCTGCTGGCCTGCACCGCTTGCACGGTCGGAAACCCGCTGCCTGCGCCTCCGCCGACGTGGCGTAGAACGCCATGTTCTCCGGCCTAGCCGGCCGCGACGGGCATGAAGGGCGGCAGAACACGCCGGTCGTCACGACGGCGTACACGAACTGGCCGTCGGCCGCCTTGTCCCGCGCGCGAACCCTGGCGAAACGCGGATCGGCGATAATCACGTCGGGGTTCGATATGGCTGGCATTTCCTGTCTCTCCGCAAGGGGGGCGGCTTGCAGTGTTCACTTAAGGTGGCCCACCGAAATCCGCACTCCGAACCTGGTGGTGCAACCGAGTCCGACCGGCGACCATGCGAACAGCCGCCCGTCGGAAAAGTTGGGATGGAAGGGTCCATCGCCGATCAGATTCCATCGCCATCGTTGAACAGATGCATCACGATCTCTTTCGGTCCAGTGGTACCCCTGCTTGGCTTTCTGATTTTCGTTAGAGCGATTCTGGCGATCCTGCCGTCAATGCAGGCAAGCCCCAGACCGATGACCACCATGCCGCCAAGAGCACGTGGCGTGATGCTTTCCCCCAGCACCAGCCAGCCCAGCAGCAGGGCACTGACCGGCACCAGGAAAGTCACCAGCAGGACGTTGGTTGCGCCAGCGACCGCCAGGATTCGGAAATAAAGCACATAGGCGAGCACAGTACAGAGCACCGCGATGGCGATCATGGCGCCCCATATGCCGATACCCGGCATCGGCAGGGTCCAGGGCCGATCGACGAGAGCGACAAGAGGCAGTAGGACGAGGGTGCTGCCGGTGATTTGGCCCGTAGCCACCTTGATCGGATTCAACCCCTTGAAACGGCGCCCGTAGATGCCGGCAAAAGCATAGCTGAGCGCTGCCGACAGACACGCGATCTCACCCGCAAGGTCCTCATTACCAATGCCAGACAGCACATCGGGTCCGATCATTACCGCAACCCCGGCAAGGCCGATCATCACCCCGGCAAGCTTGCCAGGGCTCAGCTTCTCGTTCGCCGTGAGCCAGTGGGCGACGAGCACGGTGAACATCGGCGTGGTCGCATTCAGGATCGAGGCCAACCCGACCGAGACGCGCGTCTCGCCGATCACGATCAGCGTGAACGGGATCACGTTGTTCAGCAGGCCCATGACCAGGAAGGCTCCCCATGTGCGGGCCGAGGCCGGCATGTAGTCGTGGCGGAGCCAAAGCCAAAGATTCATGATCACGGCGGCAAGACCCACGCGGCCGAGGACGACCGTGAAAGGCGGCAGTGCCGCGAGCATGATCTTGAAAAAGAAAAATGAACCACCCCAGATCGCTGCCAGCGATACCAGCATCAACCATTCACGCCGACCCATTGCCAGCTCCACCGGATTGTTTTGTCTCAATCCCATCTCACCCGATCCTTGAAATCACGGAACACAGATGGCATGCGGCGGCGCTTTGCACGCTCCGGTTCTTGCGCGGAAATTCGTGCTGGACCGAGAGGAGGCATCGCGCCATCGGCGAATGACTGCTTTTGGCTGCCAGCGTTTACCCATCCGGCGTTTCATATGGGTCGGGAACAGAAATAGCGCCTCCTGGATAACCCGGTGAAGTGGCGGGTGTTATTCGCAGACCCGGCCGATTGTCTGGCGGCTGACCTTATAGGTCCGTGCGAGGAATGAGATCGATGCGCCGGAGCCACGCGCTTCCCTGACAGCGGCTTTTTGCTCTTCTGTTAAAGATGCGGGCCGCCCGATCACTTTACCACTCGCTCTAGCCCGCTGGACCCCTGCTTGGGTTCGTTCAATCAGCAGGTCTCGCTCGAATTCCGCTACGGCCGCGATCACTTGCATGGTCATGCGGCCGGCCGAACTGGTGAGATCGACGCCGCCCA
>JAJZZR010000218.1 GCA_021797465.1 Pseudomonadota bacterium
CATCGGCGAGCTTGCCGAGACGCAGCACGCCGGCGTGCTCGGCGGGGCGCTCGATAGCGGCGAGCGCCTGATGGTCCTCGAATGCCAGGGCGCCGGCGGCGAGGGCGCCAATCGGTGGTACACAGTGCGCACGCGCGGGGCGAGCGGCAAAGCCATCCGCCGGCTGTTCGAGCGCCAGGGCGCGCGGGTCAGCCGGATTCTGCGCATCCAGCTGGGCCCTCTTGCCCTCGGGCGCGCCCTGCCGCGCGGGCACTTCCGTGCGGTCGAAGCCGACGAGATCGAAGCGTTGCTCGCGACCGACGAGCCTGAGGCGCGGGCCCGCTCAGCTCCCCTCTGAGGACCCTTCGCCCGAGCGCGCGCTCAGCGTGCGCACCGGCTGATCGATCGGCTCCAGCGTCGGCAGAGGAGACTCCGCCGGTACGCCGAGTTCATGAAAGCGCCGCGCCTGCGGCATGAGCTGGCGTTCGAGCGACCCGACGGCCGCGTTATAGGCCTCGATCGCCCCATCGAGGCGCTGTCCCATGCGTTGCATGTGCCCGGTAAAATTGCCGAGCCGCCGGTACAGCTCCTGGCCGAGCTCGCGGATGAGCGCGGCATTGTCCGCCATCGCGCTCTCGCGCCATCCGTAGGCGACGGTCTTCAGCAGAGCGATCAGCGTCGAGGGCGTGGCGATGATGATGTTCTGCTTCAGCGCCGCCTCGATCAGTTCCGGGCGCTCGGCCAGCGCGGCGGAAAGGAACTGGTCGCCGGGCAGGAACAGCACGGCGAACTGCGGACTGTGCGCGAACTGGGCCCAGTAGGCCTTCGAGGAGAGCTGGCGGACCTGCGCCTCGAGCTGTTGCGCGTGGCGGCGCAATGCGCTCTGGCGCGCTTCTTCGTTGGGCGCCTCGAGCGCCTCGAGGTAGGCATCCAGGGGGGTCTTGACGTCGACGACCAGGTCGCGCGATTCGGGCATGTGCACGACCAGGTCGGGCCGCAACGCTCCCTCGGGCCCCTGCAGGTGCGCCTGCTCGGTGAAGTCACAATGCTCGCTGAGCCCGGCGAGCTCGACCAGCCGCCGCAGCGTGAGCTCACCCCAGCGGCCGCGCACTTCGGGGCGGCGCAGGGCGGTGACCAGATTGCGCGTCTCGCGCGTGAGCTGGCTCTGGCCGCTCGAGAGCGACTCGATCTGGGTGCGCAGGGCCGCATGAGACTCGCGACGCTCCCGCTCGATCGCCTGCATCTGCTGCTCGGTCTTCTCCAGCGCCGAGCGCAGCGGCTGCACCAGCTGGGCGATCGCCGTCTCGCGTTCCTTCAAGCCGCTCTGAGCGAGCGCCTGCTCGCGTCCGAGGGCCTCGCGGGCGACACTCAGGAACAGCTCGCTGTTGTTCTTCAGGGCCTGGGCGGCCAGCGACTCGAAGGTCGCGCGCAGGCGTGACTCGGCCTGCTCGAGCGCCGCCCCCCGCTCGCTCGCGGCGCGGCGCTCGGAATCCAACTGCACGCGGGCCGCTTCGAGCTCTACACGCAGCGCCGCCCCGCGCCGCTGGGCGCGCAAGCTGGCGTCGAGAAAGCCGAGCAGACCCCCGAGCAGCAGCCCGATCGCGCCGATCAGCGCGGCAACGGCCACTTCGCTATGCCTCGCGCACGAATTGGGTGAGATAGCTCACCGCCGGATCGCGCGTCAGGCGCGCGCCGCCGAAGGGATCGAGCGCGATGCCGGCGAGGGCGCGGGCCGTGAGGCCCGCCGCGCGTGCCCAGCGGGCGAGCTCGCTGGGGCGGATGAAGCGCTCGTATTCGTGCGTGCCGCGCGGCACCACGGAAAGCAGATATTCGGCGCCGACGATCGCCACCAGGAACGACTTGATGTTGCGATTGAGCGTCGAGATGAACACCGAGCCACCGGGACGGACCAGGCCGGCGATCGTGGCGAGCATGGCGCGCGGCTCGGGCACGTGCTCGAGCATCTCCATGCAGGTGACGACGTCGTACGCGCCGGGTGAGCTTGCCAGGAGCGCCTCGGCCGAGGCCACCCGATAATCGATGTCGAGGCCGTGCGCCGCGGCGTGCATGCGCGCGACCTCGATCATGCCCTCGGCGAGGTCGATGCCGGTCACCGCCGCGCCCGCTCGCGCGAGCGCCTCGCAGACCAGTCCGCCGCCGCAACCCACATCGAGCACCCGCGCCCCCGCGCACGTGGAGTGCTCGGTGATGAAGCGGACGCGCTGCGGATTTAACTGATGCAGCGGGCGGAACGGGCCGTGCTCATCCCAGAACCGTCCTGCCATCGCGTCAAACTTGCCGATCTCGCTGTCCTCGGCGTTCGTGGCGGGGTCGTGCGCCGCGTTGTGCTGCGTTGCGGAAGCCATAATCACCTGCTTGTTCGATGGTCGCGTGGGCCGCCGGACCTGCGGCTCCGGGCGGCGACAGTCCTTATTGTCGGTCCATCGGGTTCCTCCGGTCCATTCCGAGCACGCACACAGCGGCGCGCCTCGGCGCCGTGCTAACATGCGGACTTTTGGCACAGCCTTGAGACCCGATGTCCGAGATCGCGCGCGAAGTTCTGCCCGTTAGCCTCGAGGAGGAGATGCGCCAGTCCTATCTCGATTACGCCATGAGCGTGATCGTCGGACGGGCGCTGCCTGATGTGCGTGACGGCTTGAAGCCGGTGCACCGGCGTGTGCTGTATGCGATGCGCGAGCTCGGCAACGACTGGAACAAGCCCTACAAGAAATCCGCCCGTGTCGTCGGCGACGTGATCGGCAAGTACCATCCGCACGGGGACAGCGCCGTCTACGACACCATCGTGCGCATGGCGCAGACGTTCTCCATGCGCTACGTGCTGGTCGATGGACAGGGCAACTTCGGCTCGGTCGACGGCGACACGCCAGCGGCGATGCGCTACACCGAGGTGCGCATGTCGCGCCTGGCGCACGAGCTGCTCGCCGACATCGACAAGGAAACGGTCGATTTCACGCCCAACTACGACGAGTCGGAGATCGAGCCCTCGGTGCTGCCGACGCGCATCCCGCACCTGCTGGTCAACGGTCAGACCGGCATCGCGGTGGGCATGGCGACCAATATTCCGCCGCATAATCTCACGGAAATCGTCAACGCATGCCTGGCGTTGCTCGATGACCCGGCGCTGGCGCTCGCGGCGCTGATGCAGCACGTGCCCGGGCCGGACTTCCCGACCGGCGGCATCATCAACGGCGCGCAGGAGATCGCCACCGCCTACCGCACCGGGCGCGGGCGGCTCTCGGTGCGCGCGCGCGTGGCGATCGAGGAGGTCGGCCGCGGCGATCGGCACGCGATCGTCATCACCGAGCTTCCCTATCAGGTCAACAAGGCGCGGCTGATCGAGCGCATCGCGCAGCTGGTGCGCGAGAAGCACATCGACGGGATCGCCGGCGACGGATTGCGCGATGAGTCGGACAAGGACGGCATGCGCATCGTGATCGAGCTGAAGCGCGGCGAGATCGCCGAGGTCGTGCTCAACAATCTGTACGCGCAGACTCCGATGGAGAGCGTGTTCGGCATCAACATGGTGGCGCTCGAGGACGGGCAGCCGAAGCTGATGTCGTTGAAGGAGATGCTCGAGGCGTTCCTGCGTCACCGGCGCGAGGTCGTCACCCGGCGCACCGTGTTCGACCTGGCCAAGGCGCGCGAGCGGGCCCACATTCTCGAGGGTCTGACGGTCGCGCTGGCCAACATCGATGAGGTGATCGCGCTGATCAAGGCCTGCGCGTCGATCGCCGAGGCGCGCGCCGAGCTCACCGCGCGCCCCTGGCGCCCCGGCGCGGTGCTGGGACTGCTCGAGCGCGCGGGCGGGATCTCCACCCGGCCGCCCGAAACGGCCGGCGGACTCGATGCCGCGGGCTATCGACTGACGGAGGGGCAGGCACAGGCCATTCTGGATATGCGCCTGCACCGCCTGACCGGCCTCGAGCAGGACAAGATCATCGCCGAGTACGTCGAGCTGCTCGCGCGCATCGGCGATCTGAGCGAAATCCTGGCCGTCCCGCAGCGGATGACCGAGGTGATTCGCGGCGAGCTGAGCGAAATCCGCGATACCTACGGGGATGCGCGGCGCACCGAGATCAGCCGCGATCATCTGGATCTCACGACCGAGGATCTGATCGAGCCTCAGGATGTGGTCGTGACGCTCTCGCACAACGGTTACGCCAAGTGTCAACCGCTCTCGGAGTATCAGACCCAGCGGCGTGGCGGCCGCGGCAAGGCGGCAACCGCCGTGAAGGACGAGGATTTCGTGGAAAAATTGTTCGTAGCCCATACGCATGACACCGTGCTGTGCTTTTCCAATCGCGGCAAGGTCTACTGGCTGAAGGTGTATGCGCTGCCGCAGGCCGGGCGCGCTTCGGCCGGCAAGCCGATGGTGAATCTGCTGCCGCTCGAGCCGGGCGAGAAGATCAACGCGTTGCTGCCGGTCAAGGATTACGACGAGCAACACTACGTGTTCATGGCGACCAGTCAGGGCACGGTCAAGAAGACTCCGCTGACATCGTTCTCGCGGCCGCGCGCCAGCGGCATCATCGCCGTCGACCTGCGCGAGAACGACAAGCTGGTCGGGGTCGCGCTCACCGACGGGCAGCGCGAGATCGTGCTGGTCACCAGCGGGGGCAAGGCGATCCGCTTCCCCGAGCACGAGGTGCGCGCGATGGGGCGTGACTCGGCCGGCGTGCGCGGCATCCGGCTCGGACCCGATCAGGAGGTGATCGCGCTGATCGTCGTGGCCGAGGGCGAGGTGCTGACCGCCTCGGCCGCCGGCTACGGCAAGCGCACGCCGATCGCGGAATTCCCGCTGCAGGGGCGCGGCGGACAGGGCGTGATCGCGTTGCAGACCAGCGAACGCAACGGCGCCACCGTCGCGGCGCTGCAGGTGCTGCCCGGGCAGGAAATCATGCTGATCAGCTCCAACGGCACGCTGGTGCGCACCGGGGTCGATGAGATCTCCGTGCTCGGGCGCAATACCCAGGGGGTGCGGCTGATCCGTCTGGACGACGGGGAGCGGCTGGTCGGCATCGAGCGGATCGAAGCCCTCGATAGCGCCGAGGAGAGCGAGTCGCCCCCGCCCGCTTGAATCGCCGGCATCGGGCGCCGCCCGGAAGCCCGCGCAATGGGTGAATAAACCGCTCCGGGGCGGTCGGACGCGAAAGTCCTGAACCCCGCCCGGGTGCTTGCTAGTATCCCAATTCCCCTGATTCCTGAACTCTGGGCCGGAAGGACTCTCGTGCGCGTGTTCAATTTCTCCGCCGGGCCTGCGGCACTGCCGCTGGAGGTTCTCGAGCAGGCCCGCGCGGAAATGACCGATTGGGCCGGCACGGGTATGTCGGTGATGGAGGTCAGCCACCGCGGCAAGGCGTTCACCGCGCTGGCCGAGCGGGCCGAGCGGCGGCTGCGCGCGCTGCTGGCGCTTCCGGCGGACTACCGGGTCTTGTTCCTGCAAGGCGGGGCCACCGGACAGTTCGCGGCTGTGCCGCTGAATCTCGCCGCCCACGGGTCCGGGGCGGACTATCTCAACACGGGGGTGTGGTCCGGCAAGGCCATCCAGGAGGCGGGCCGGCTCGGGGTGCGCGTGAGCGTCGTCGCCGACGAGGCCGTCTCGCACTACACGACCGTGCCAGAGCGCTCGGCGCTGCGGTTCGACCCGCGTGCCGCCTATGTGCACTACACGCCCAACGAGACCATCGGCGGGGTGGAGTTCCCCTACGTGCCCGAAACCGGCGCCGTGCCGCTGGTGGCCGACATGTCCTCGACGCTGCTGTCGCGTCCCATCGAGGTCGGGCGCTTCGGGTTGATCTACGCCGGAGCGCAGAAGAACATCGGCCCGGCGGGACTGTGCCTGGTGATCGTGCACGAGGCGCTGCTCGGCCGCGCCCGGGCGCAGATCCCGGCGATTCTCAGCTACGCGCGCATGGCCGAGAGCGGTTCGATGCTCAATACCCCGCCGACCTTCGCGTGGTACATCGCGGACCTGGTGTTCCAGTGGATCGAGGCGCGCGGCGGGCTTGCCGCCATGGCCGAGCACAACCGCATCAAGGCGGAGCGGCTCTACGCCGCGATCGACGCTTCCGGGCTGTACCACAATCCGGTCGTGCACGAGTGCCGCTCGTGGATGAATGTACCGTTCACGCTCGCTCGGCCGGAGCTCGAGGCGCCGTTCCTCGCCGAGGCCGCCCAGGCCGGTCTGACGCATCTGGAGGGCCACCGCTCGGTCGGCGGGCTGCGCGCCAGCCTGTATAACGCCGTGCCGCTTGCGGCCGTCGATGCGCTGATCGCGTTCATGCGCGAATTCGAGCGCCGCCGCGGCTGAGGCGCCCGCATGCGCTACCGCATCCTGACACTCAACGACATCAGCCCGCGCGGCCTCGAACGTCTGCCGCGGGAGCGTTACGAGATCGCCGCGCGGCTCGAGCGGCCGCACGCGGTGCTGGTGCGCGGCGCGGACATGCACGAGTTGACACTTCCCGACACGGTGCGCGCGGTGGCTTGCGCCGGCGCGGTGGTGGAGAACGTTCCGGTCGCGCAGTACAGCCGCCGCGGCATCGCGGTGTTCAACGCTCCAGGCGCCAATGCCAATGCGGTCAAGGAGCTGGTTCTGGCGAGCCTGTTCCTGGCGGCGCGCAACATCTGCCAGGCCTGGCGCTTCGCCGCCTCGCTCGAGGGCGATGATCGGGCCATCGAGGCGCGGGTGCGCGCGGGCCGTGGCGAATTCGCCGGGTTCGAGCTCGCCGGCCGCACCCTCGGGGTGGTTGGCCTCGGCGCGGTCGGGGTCGAGGTGGCCAATGCCGCCGAGGCGCTCGGCATGCGGGTGCTCGGCTATGACCCGCAGATCACGGTGCAGCGGGCCTGGCAGCTGTCCTCGGGCA
>JAJZZR010000446.1 GCA_021797465.1 Pseudomonadota bacterium
TAGGCCGCCAAGCGCTCGAGGATCGAGTCACGCCATGCGGCGGTAATGTGCGCGTGCAGCTTTTGCAGATCCATGGACCGTCTCCCGCAAGACCGTAAGGGGTGAAGCCCCGGGGCCGCACCGCAGGCAAGGCCGCGATTATGGAAAGACCGGTCCGGGCGCGCAAGGCGCGGCCCGCGCCGCGGGCAAGCGCGCCGAAAATTGCGCCTTTTTTTTTTACGATGTCGAGCGATCTGGCCTGCGCTCGGCCCTGGCATGCGGATACGCTCCAATACAGACATGACATAACGATCTTTCGAGGGGGCGGGAGTGGACTGTGAGTCGCCGCCGCGGCGGCGGAGTCCGGCGGCGAGCGCAGGTTCCGCGCGCAGTGCGGTGTGCGGCGAGACAACGGACGGACTGACGCAACCGCCGGCGCAACCGGCATTCCCGCCAGAGGTATCGCGATGTCTGCGCAGCAATCGACACCGATTCTCGGCGCCACCTTCGGTCCGAGCTCGGGCAAGACGGTGCCTGCGCCGGCCTGGACGCCGTTCAGGTACAGCACCGGGCTCGCAACTCTCTGGCCGCCGGCAGCGGGCGCGGCGGACGATCGCCGGAATAATTCAGACACCGATGTCGTCGGGTGCGTCCGGCAGGCAGAATAACCGGCGCGTGGCGGCGCCGCTCGAACGCGCGAGCGATTGCGGCGATTCGCCGCGCGCCCGGGCGACGACGCGCGCGATGTGCGGCAGGTACCGCGGCTCATTGCGGCGGGAGGCGGGTTTCGGGTCGAGGTCGCGCGGCAGCAGGTAGGGACCGTCGGTTTCCAGCAGGAGCTGGTCGGCGGGAATGCGCGGCACCAGTTCTATCAGGTGCGCGCCGCGGCGCTCGTCGCAGATCCAGCCGGTGATGCCGATGGCAAGGCCGAGTTCGAGGTAAGCGTCGAGCTCGGTGCCGCCGGCCGTAAAGCAATGCGCGACGCCACCGACCAAGCGCGGCCAGTGCTCGCGCAGAATCGCGATGAAATCGCCGTGCGCGTCGCGCTGATGCAGAAAGACGGGCTTGCCGAGCCGCTCGGCGAGCTCCAGTTGGCGATGGAACGTCTGTTGTTGCGCCGCGTGCGGCGAGAAATTGCGGAAGTAGTCGAGGCCGCATTCGCCGACGGCGACCACCTCGGGGGCGCGCGCGGTCTCGGAAAGCTCGGCGAGCCGTGTGTCGGTGAGCTCGGTGGCGTGATGGGGATGAACGCCGGCTGTGGCGAACAGCTGACCGGGGTGGGTGTGGGCGAGGCCGACGGCTTTGCGGCTGCTGGCAGCGCAGGCGCCGGTAACGATCATCTGCGTCACACCGGCATCCCGCGCGCGCGCAATGACGGTGTCCCGGTCGCGGTCGTAGCTGTCGTGGGTCAGGTTGATCCCGATGTCGATCAAGGAGGGCGACGATGAGGGATGAGCCATGGCGAATCTCTAGACTTCGAGGACGGTGGACGCTAATGCTGCTTGTGCGTCAGCAATGCGTTTCAGAGTGCGGCTCACGCGCCGGGGCCGCGCCCCGCTACGGCGCGTCGGCTCAGGCCCAGTCCGGGGCGTTCCCGGGCTTCCACTTGATGCTGCAGCCGATGCTCGCGACCTGCCGCTCGATGCGCTTCCCGGCGAGCAGGGCGTCGACCGCTGCGCGCAGCTCATCGCCGGTGACGGGCGTTTTGTTGCCAGGCGAACTGCCGTCGAAACGGCCACGGTAGAAGAGGGTGCGGGCCGAATCGAACAGGAACAGATCCGGTGTGCAGGTGGCCTGGTAGTCCAGCGCCACGCGTTGCGACGCATCGATCAGGTAGGGGAAGGGGAAGTCCTTCTCGGCGGCTATGCGCGCCATCTGTTGCGGCGCGTCCGCGGGGTAGGCGTTGGCGTCGTTGGGGTTGATGGCCAGGATTGTGAGCCCCGTGGGACCGTAGTCGCGGGCGAACGAAACGAACCCATCGAGCATGTGCTGCACGAATGGGCAGTGATTGCACAGAAACGCCACCAGCAGCGCGCGGGCGGCGGAAAAATCCTCCGGGCGCCATACCCTGCCGGACGGATCCGGGAGCGAGAACGAGGGCGCCGGAGTGCCCAGCGGCAGCATGCGTGAGAGTCGCTCGACCATCGGAAACCTCGCCCGTGTGTCAGGGTTCGGGCAACGCCGCGAGCGCGGCACACAGCGCCTCGACGTGTGTCTCGTCCTGGTCCCAGGCGGCCACCAGCCGGGCGGTGCCGGCGCGCTCGGCGCCCCAATCATAGAACTCGAAGCCGGCGGCGCGCAGGGTGCGCTTGCCGTCGATCCCCAGGTGCACGAATACCTCGTTGGCCTCCACGGGTGCGATGAGGCGCGCGCCGGCGGCTAGACCGATGCGGCGGGCGAATCCGTTGGCGCGTTCGGCGTTGCGCCGCCACAGATCATCGCGCAGATAGGCCAGCAATTGCGCCGCGACGAAGCGCGACTTCGAGATGAGCTGTCCGGCTCGCTTGCGGCGCAGCTCGAAGTCGCGCACCAGGTCGGTGTCGAAGAAGACGGCCGCCTCGGCGGCGAGCGCGCCGTTTTTGGTCGCACCGAAAGAGAGCACGTCCACGCCGGCGCGCCAGGTCACGTCCGCCGGGTGACAGCCGAGAAAAGACACCGCGTTGGCGAAGCGGGCTCCGTCCATGTGCACCTTCAGTCCATGCGCGTGGGCCACCGCGCACAGCGCGGTCAGCTCGTCGGGCCGGTAGGCCGCGCCGAACTCGCTCGCTTGACTTACCGAGACTGCGGCCGGTTGCACGGTGTGCACCGATGTCGGGTGTGCGTCCAATGCCGCCGCGAGTGCGCCGGCCGACAACTTCGCATGCTCACCCTCGAGCAGCATCAGTTGCGCGCCGCCGGAATAGAATACCGGCGCGCCGCATTCGTCGCAGGCGATGTGCGCCTCCTGGTGGGCGAAGATCGCGCCATACGGCGGTGTAATCGTGGCGAGCGCGAGGGCATTGGCGGCTGTCCCGGTGGCGAGCGCGAAGGCGCGCACCGGCGTGTCGAAGAACTCGCCGAGCGCTCGATCCAATCGCCCGGTCCAGGGGTCGTCGCCGTAGGCGATGGCCAAGCCGTGGTTCGCCTCGGCCAGGGCCGCGAGCATTTCCGGGCACGCGGTCGCGGTATTGTCGCTCATGAATCGCATGGGTGGATTCGCCATGAGGGCCCCGCCGGCTAGATTCGCCACTTGAAGGAGGCCGCGCCGATACCGAGAAACACCAGGGTGACCACCGCCAGATAAATGAGGTTCGGCGCGATGGCGCCCAGGCCCGCACCGTAGAGCATCACGGCGCGGGCCGCGTGCAGCAGCTGTGTCAGGGGCAGCGCATCGGCGATCCATCGCAGCCAGCCGGGAGCGCCGGCGAGCGAGAACCACGCGCCCGAGAGCATCACCATCGGCCAGGTGAGCAGATTCAACAGGCCGTTGACCAGCTCCTCGCTGGCCAGGCGCGCCGAGACCGTCAAGCCGAGCGCGATCATCGCAAATGCGCCGAGCACGGCGATCAGCAACAGCAGCGCGAGGCTGCCGGCGTCGTGAAAATGGATCATTGCTCCGACCACCGTGTACAGGATGGCGGTAATCAGCAGAATGATGCCCAGGCGCGAGAGTACCTGAGCGCTGAGAAATTCGAATGCCGTCAGCGGCGTGGCGTGCAGCCGCTTGAGAAACCCGCTCTGCCGGTAGCGCAGCACCACGTAGCCCACCCCGAACAGGCAGCTGAACATCATGTTCATCGCTAGGATTCCCGGGAACAGCCAGTCGACGTAACGGATCTGCCGGCCGTTGACCGGCAGCCGTACGGCACCGGGATCTGCGGCGCGCAGCAGCTGCTCCACGATGTAGCCCTTGGGCGAGTGAGTGTTGACCCAGAAGCGCAGCGGATGTCCCGGGGCGAGCAGCAGAGCGAGGTGATCGTGGCGCACCGCGCGCAGACCCGCCTGCCGGCTCGCGACCGGCAGGAACCGCAGGTAGCGCGTGTGCGCAAACCGATTGTGTGCCAGGGTCGCCGGTCCGCCGAGCACGCCGACCGTGAACAGCGGCCGCGACGGACCGCCGAAGATGAAACCGATCCCGATGATGATCGACAGCGGCAGCACGAGCGTGAACAGCAGTGAGCCGCGATCCCGAAGGAACTCGAGATTGCGCGCATGCCAGACGGCGAGCAGACGGCGGATCATGTGCGCAGCTCGTGGCCGGTCAGCTCGAGGAACAGATCCTCGAGGTTCGGCGGTCGCATGCGCAGGCTCGCGAGCGGCACGCCGGCACCGATGAGCGTGCGCAGCGTCGCATCGAGATCATCGGTGGTGATCTCGATGCGCTCGTCCGTCTCGAGAAGCTGCAGCGGCAGCGCGCGGGCGGCCGGCGGAAACGCCGCGCGCGGAAGCTCGAGGAGCACCGCGGCGAAATGCTCGCGCAGCAGCCGGCGCGGCTCGCCCTGGGCTACGATGCGTCCGTGATCGACGATGGCGATCTCGTCGCAGAGCATCTCCGCTTCGTCCATGTAATGGGTGGTGAGGATGATGGTCTTGCCTTGTGCCTTGACGGCCCGGACCAGTTCCCAGAAGTTGCGCCGTGCCTGCGGATCGAGTCCCGTGGTCGGCTCATCGAGAAACAGCACGGTCGGGTCGTTCACCAGCGCGATAGCGAGCAGCAGCCGCTGCCGCTGGCCGCCGGAGAGTTTGCGATTGTCACGCCCCGCGAGCGCCTCGAGCGAGCACAGGCGCAGCAGCTCGTCGATGGCGCGGCCGCGGGTGTACAGGCCGCGGAACAGCACTAGGGTCTGGCGCACCGTGAGGAAGTGCTGCAGCGCGGTGGCCTGAAACAGGATGCCGGCCTCCTCGCGGAAGCGTTCCCCCAGCGGCTCGCCGCGGTAGCTCACGGTCCCGGAACTCGGCGCGAGTATCCCCTCCATGATCTCCATGGTGGTGGTCTTGCCCGCGCCGTTCGGTCCGAGCAGGCCGAAACACATGCCGGGCGGCACCTGAAACGACAACCCGTCCACCGCCGTGACGGCGGGGTAGCGCTTGACGAGGTCACGGACTTCGAGAATGGGGACGCTCAATGCTGATCCACTCGGTTCACGCCGGCGCATCCTAGCCGATCGCAGGCGCCCCCGTCTGCCCGATGTACGGTGCCGGCCGCTGGTATGATGCCGTATCGGGTGAGCCGGATGTGGCGGCAGGTTGATGGGATCGTCGCGGGGATGAGCTCCCAATTATCGTTGTGGTCGGAGCAGGACGTGGGCTGGAGCGTGCGCGAGAGCCAACGCGCCCGGCGGATGGTGGTGCGCGTCTTTCACACCGGTCGTGTCGAGGTGGTGGTGCCGCTGAGGACGCCGCCACGACTGATCGAGGGGTTTCTCGAGCGCCATCGATTATGGATCGAGCACAAGCGCGCCGAGGCTCGCAGGACGGCTGCGCCGCCCGAGCCCTTCCCGCCGCTCGTCATCGAGTTGATCGCCTGCGCCGAGCGCTGGCGGGTGCATCTGGCCGGAGGCGGCGGCCCGGTGCGCGTGCACGCCGCGGGCGAGCTGCTCACCGTGAGCGGTGATGCCGGCAATCGTGGCGCGGTTCGCCTGGCGTTGCGCCGTTGGCTGCAGGAACGGGCGAAGGCGGTGCTCGGGCCAGCCCTCGATGCGTGCGCCCGCGAGCTCGGCTTCCGCTACGAGAGCATGATCATCCGCTGCCAGCGGACGCGCTGGGGAAGCTGTTCGGCGCGTGGCACCATCAGCCTTAACGGTTGCCTGTTGTTTCTGCCGCCGAAATTGGTGCGCTATCTGATGATCCACGAGCTCGCGCACACCCGGCACCTGAACCACTCGGCGCGATTCTGGCAGTGCGTGGCGCGCCACTGCCCCGAGTACCGCCGCCTCGACCGGGCGCTGCTGCAGGGTTGGCGGCAGGTGCCGGCCTGGGTGTTCGGCGAAGGCGCGGCGTGAGCGCAAGCGGCGGGAGCGGGCGAGTCGACCTGAAGGGCGAGGCGATCCAGTGGGATCTGGGCGCCGGGCTCTCGTACGGCCGATATCTGCGGCTCGACAAGCTGCTCAGCGCGCAAAAGCCGCTGTCGCGCGAGCGCGATGAGATGATGTTCATCGTCGTGCATCAGACTTCCGAGCTGTGGATGCGACTGATGCTCGATGAGCTCGCCGGCGTCCTGGAGTGCGTGCGACGTGACGAGCTCGGTCCCGCATTCAAGGGCCTGATGCGCATCTCGCGCGTGCAATCGCAGCTGCTGTCGGGTTGGGAGGTGCTCGCCAGCCTGACGCCGGCGGACTATTCGGCGTTTCGCAACGCGCTCGGGCGCGCCTCGGGGTTCCAGTCTCATCAGTACCGGCTGCTCGAGTTCCAGCTGGGCAACAAGAACGCCGAGATGATCGCGGTGCACCGGCGCGATCGAGCGGTGTATGCGCGGCTCGAGCGGGCACTGCGCGCGCCCTCGCTGTACGACGAGGCGCTGAGGCTCCTCGGGCGGCGCGGTTACGGCGTCCCGGACAGCTGTCTCACCCGCGAGTTCAGCGAGCCGTACCACCCGAGCAAGCAGGTCGCCGGCGCCTGGCTTGCCGTCTATCACAATGCCGAGAAGGACTGGGACCTGTACGAGCTCGCCGAGCATCTGATCGATCTCGACTACAAGTTCCAGCTGTGGCGCTTCCATCACCTCAAAACCGTCGAGCGCATCATCGGCCACAAGCCCGGGACGGGCGGTACCGGCGGGGTGTCCTACCTCGCCAAGGCGCTGCAGCTGAAGTTCTTTCCGGAGCTGTGGCAGGTGCGCACGGCGATGTGAGCGGATCTCAGCGCCAGCGCTCGCAGGTCAGGCCCGTGCGGCGCG
>JAJZZR010000232.1 GCA_021797465.1 Pseudomonadota bacterium
TCGACGGCTGGCAGAGCCTCGGAGAGCCACCCGCCTCATTGCCTCTTGATCTCGTCGCCTGACCTCGTCATGTCCCCCAAACCGGAGACGCCGCAACAGCAATTTCCACATCATCCAAGACACGACCGCCGCCTCCGCGTGCCCCGTTCTGGTGCGATAGCTCATGACCAAACATCAGCACAACGCCCGCCATCATCAGCATCCCACCAAAACCGACTTTTGTCTCGGCAGGGCCAAGCACGGGCCTGCCACTGGTTTTGCACCATTTCTTGGGCGCATCGCCGGGCCCATGCACGCCACCGGGACAGGGTCTGTGCCACCAGAAGCCGGTTGGCCCATCCGCAGCGCCGGACTGGAGAAGGCCCGGGCACGCCAGCACCTCTCTCGGGGGCCAACGCGCGTCACACAACGCCCATAGCGCTTGTCGCCCCGCGGTTCAGTTCAATCCGGCTTCAATGAGGTCGCGCTGCCGGGCGTGTGGTGAGATCGGTGCCGCGCGACCTCACAGAAGCCTCCAGATTCTCATCCAGATTGTCGCGCTATAACCAACTCCGCCAAAATGTGAATCAGCAGAATATCAGAGCTTTGCGCCGAGCGAATCTGCAAAACGAATCCGTGACTCAGTAGAACTATGTAGCGGCGCGGCTTCCTTTTTGTGGAATGGCGAGCAGCCTCTGCATTCAGCGCAGCAGCCCCATCAGTGTGGCCGCAGCATCTGCGATGTCTCGGCGCAGGGCGCTGGCGGCTTCTTTGGCGTTTTGCCGCATCAGCCCCGAGAGTAACGCCTGATGCGCCACATTGGCCTCCCGCCAATTGCCAGAATTACGGAGCGCATGGAAGTAAGGGCCGATTTGCAGCCAAAGAGATTCGATGATGCTCAACAGCGCAGGTGAGGCGGCGGCGCGGTAGATCAGAAAGTGAAATTCGTAATTCGCCGGCACGAACAGCCGACCGTTCTTCTGTGCGGCGGCTTCCTGCATACGATCGAGAAGTTCGGCGAGCCGCACCAGCCCAGCGGGCATGATCCGGGAAGTCGCCCAGACGGTCGCCAGCGGCTCGACTTCGCAGCGCACTCGGCACAAATCACGCAGTCGGTCCCGTGTTAGTGCCGGCACACCGACCGACCGGCCAAACACGACGGTCAGTGCCTGTTCGGCCATCAGCCGGCGCAACGCCTCACGGACCGGCATGGCGCTGACCTGGAACGCGTCTGATAGGCTCTGCAGCGTGATCGTCTGCCCAGGCTCGATCTCACCGTTGAGAATCATTTCTCGGATCTGACGGTACACCCGCTCTTGCACGGTTTCGCGTCCGACTGGCCGCCGCGGCAGACGCCGCTCGCCCTTCACTTCTGTCTCGACCGCTTGCGGCATGCTGTTGCTAACCGTCCTCCCTGTGAGCCGCTCCGCCGCACTTGCGGTGGGGAGCGTTTATGATCTATGATCAAAAATGTCGTCCAGAGAGATAACAGCATCGCCATAGCGGAACAACAGGCGGTGCATAACGGAGGAACATAACCGATGCGATGGATTCGTGCCGCACTTGGTGCGGCGACAGGGTTAGCACTCGCCGCCGGCGCGTACAATGCCCATGCTGCTGACAAGAAGTTCAAGATTTTTTTGTCAATGAGCTATATCGGCAATGACTGGCAGGCCGAAGCCGCAAACATGGTCAAGGCCATGGCGGCCTCTAAGGACTATCGCGACAAAGTAGATCTCCAAGTGCAGGTCGCCGGCCCGAATGCGCAGCGGCAAATCCAGCAGATCAACGCCATGGTACAACAGGGCGCGCAAGCGATTGTTGTCTATCCTATTTCGCCGACAGCGCTCAATCAGGTGGTACATAACGCCTGCGAGCGGCATGTAGTGATTATTGCCTATGATGCCGAGATCACCGAACCTTGCGCTTACAACGTTCATATCGACCAAACCGAGGCGGGCCATGTGACCGCGGAGTGGCTAGCACAAAAACTCAATGGCAAGGGCAGTGTTGTGGTGCTGACCGGAGTTCCTGGAACATCCGTCGATACGCAACGCACAGCGGCAGCTAAGGAAGTATTCGCCAAGCATCCGGATATGCACGTCGTTGCAGAAGGTGTCGGGATGTGGAGCCAAGCGGTGGCCCGGACTGAGATCACGAAAATCCTGACCACGCATCCTTGGAACGAAATCGACGGGTTCTGGGTTCAGGTCGGTTGCTACACGATTGCGTCGATGGAAAAAGAAGCTGGCATCCCCGACGACAAACTGAAGCCCTGTGCGGGCGAGGGCGCCAATGGTCATCGCGTCCAGATGCTACCAATTAACTATGCAGGGGTCCAAGGCGCAAACGCCACCTATCGTCCAATGGGTGAGGCCGGTATCTCATATGCATCGCCTCCCTACTCCGGTGGTCTCGCGTTGAAACTTGCGGTGGATAAGCTGGAGGGGAAAGAGATTCCTAAGCTGACCAAATTGCCGCTGCCGGTAGTGACAAACGAAACCGTCAAACTATGCCGGGAGGGCACTTGGGCGGAAATGCAGGCCGGCTGCAACGTGTTCCAACCCTCGATTATCAGCAACCCAGGCTGGTTCGCCTCGATATACTCGCCGCAGACGCCGGAAATTGGGTTGCAAGCGGCCCTGAACGGCAAGCCGGAGCAGTGATGACGTTGACGGGGGCGGAGATGCCCGTCCCGTCCGTCCCTAATCTCTCCGCGCTTTCACTTCACAAAGTTACCAAAGCATATGGCGCGACCGTCGCACTGAACGAGGCCGAGTTTAGCGTTGCTGCGGGTGAGGTACATGCGCTCCTCGGCGAAAACGGGGCCGGCAAGTCCACAATTGTCAAGCTGCTTTCCGGCCTGATCCTGCCCGATCAGGGGCGGATCACGCTCTTCGGACGCGAAGTGACATTATCGCGTCCAACTGAGGCGCAGCGCCATGGTGTGCAAACCGCGTTTCAGGAGCTGACGCTAGTCCGCGATCTCTCGGTCGTCGAGAATATGCTGCTTCCATGCGCTCCGGTGGGATTGCTCGGCCAGTTGCGACGGCGCGAGGGCGAGGCGCGCGTCGCTGCCCATTTCACCGCGCTCGGCCTCGATGACATTGATCTCTATGCAGAAATTGGCGCACTTGAACTCGCGTTGCGCCAGAAAATCGAAATAGCCAGGGCGCTGTTTCGCCGGCCGCGCATTCTTCTGCTGGATGAACCCACCGCATCCCTTTCTGGTCGCGACATTGACTGGCTCGGCGCTCAGATCGACCGGCTTCGCCTCGAAGGCGTAACCATTGTCTTCATTTCGCACCGGCTGCGCGAGGTGCGACGGTTTTGCGACCGGCTGACAGTGCTACGCAACGGCAGTAGTATCGGCACCGCTGCCGTCAACGAGGTACAAGACGACGAGGTGATTCGCATGATCATTGGTCGTACCCTCGCTCATACCTTTCCGCCCCGCCCGGTCGCGGCGCCGTCGAGCACGTCGGTACTAGAGGCGGACGGGTTAGCGACCGCTGGCAAGCTGCGTGGTGCGGGATTCACTCTGCACGCCGGCGAGATCCTAGGCATCGCAGGTTTGCAGGGCATGGGCCAGCAGGAGCTGTTCCTGGCGTGTTTTGGCATGGCGCCGCTCCTCGCTGGGACGCTTGCCGTAGATGGGCGGCAGGTGGTGCTGTCGTCGCCACGTGACGCTATTCGTGACGGTATCGGCATCAGCCTGGTGCCGGAGGAGCGCAAAACGGAGGGTCTGTTCCTAAAAATGCCTGGCCACTTCAATGTTTCTCTGCCGATCATCGATCGCTTCACGCGTCTGGGAGTGATCGACACCGCTGCCGAGATCCATGCTGTGTCTGACATTCTAGAACGGGTAGAGGTGCATCAACGCGCGCTTTACACTTCCGCCACTGCTTTTTCTGGCGGCAATCAACAGAAGCTCGTGATGGCAAAATGGCTTCTGGCTGGCAGTCGCATCCTGCTGCTATTCGACCCGACACGCGGCGTCGATGTTGGCACCAAGCACCAGATCTATGTGCTCATGCGTAACTTTGTCGACAAGGGGGGCGCAATTCTATTCTACTCCACGGAAATTCCAGAACTCGTGAATATGTGCGACCGCGTTCTTGTCATATACGAAGGGAAGTTCACGACGGAATTCGTTGGTGAAAACGTTGAGGAAGAGGCAATCATGCGCGCAGCGCTCGGCGAATCCGCCGACGCATCGAACAGGGCGTCATGAGCGCTACGATGAATGTCGCTGTGACACGCTTACGATGGCAGCCACGTATAGGACGCCAACGCGGTCTGATCGTAGCCTGTGCTGTATTCCTCGGGCTTCTCCTCATCGTCGATCTGATAACGCCGGGACCGTTCACCTATTTCGAGTTTAGCTTTCTCTCGGGTGGCGGTGCCGCGCTGGCGCTAGCGGCGATGGGGCAAACGCTGGTGATTCTAAGTGGTGGATTTGATCTCTCGACCGGCGCTGTGGTCTCCCTGGTCAACGTGGTTCTAGCGAGCGTGATGAGCGCCTCGGTCGCATCACAAATCGGTTGCTTTGGTGCGGCATTGGTACTCGGTGGATTGGTTGGCGCTCTCAATGGATTTTTTGTAACTGTCATGAGGATGCAGTCCATTGTGGTAACCCTTGCAGTCATGTTCATTGCGCAGGGCGTTACATTGTTGGTTATGGATAAGCCTGGCGGTACCATTGCACCTGAATTCGCGAACTTCTTTAACGGCAGTGCTATTCCGAACTGGCTCCCGGCGCCGGTTGTGGTAATACTGGTGGCGGCCGGGATTTGGCTGTCGGTGAAGAACACACGCTTCGGCGTGGGGCTCTATGCTGTCGGCAGCGATGCTGATGCCGCCTATGCGGCGGGTGTGCCGGTGCGAATGGTGGTTTTTGCCGCGTACTTGCTCGCTGGGATTTTCTACGGCGCTGCGGGGGTTTTCGTCTCCGCGCAGACAGGGGCAGCCGATCCGCTGATTGGGCGGCCGCTGCTCCTGCAGGTATTTACTGCGGTTGTGCTCGGGGGCACGCGGCTCGGCGGTGGCCGTGGCGGCGCAATTGGTGCGGTCGTTGGTGCCTATACGTTGATGATTGTTGTCAATGTCCTGCTGGTGCTCAACGTTTCCGCCTATTTCAGTTCAATCGTCGAGGGTTCGATTTTACTGCTGGCAGTGCTGGTGGGCTCCCTGAACCGCCAATCTCCCATTGCCTTCTATTGGCGGCTGCTGCGTACTAGGCTCGCGGCGCGAGCAGTTGGCGCGCTGCCTTCCGGTCATCCGCGGAGCGTGTCGATATTACGCCTGTCAGCGTGCTCGGCCGCGCAAGTGTCTGCAAAGCCCAAGGCAGGCTGGTTTACGCGGAACAAGAAGGCACTCCGTATGAGCCTACCGGCCTATGCCGGATTCATAGTTATTCTAACAGTTTCGCAATTGCTGTTCGGGAGCACGTTGGACAGCCTTGGCTATTATAACGCGCTTCTAGTGCTCTCGTCGTTCCTTACTATTCTGGCGCTCGGCCAAGGCGCGGTAATCCTCACTGGCGGCCTTGATCTGTCAGTGCCTTGGATGATCGGTTTCGTCGCCATTCTGACTTCAGGCCTGATCCACGGTATCGGGCAAGTCGCCCTCTGGGTGATACCGCTCGGCCTACTGATTGGTATTGCTCTGGGGATACTCAACGGAGTCGGCATCGTGCTTCTTGGCCTACCGCCGATTGTCATGACTCTTGCAATGAATGGCATCTTACAAGGGATAGCCTTGCTTTATTGCAACGGTACCCCTGCTGGCTATGCGTCGCCCGAGCAGCGCTGGTTCATGACCGGGCGTCTGTTGGGGCTGACCCCAGTAGTATGGTTCCTGTTCCTTTTCATCGCCGCAGCGACATTGCTTCTCGGGAGGACAGTATTCGGGCGCTATATCTATGCGGTCGGCAACAGCCCCTTGGTCGCACGCCTGAGCGCCGTGCCAGTTGGTCTGACATTGATCGGGGTATATGCGCTATCGGGCTTCTGCAGTGCGCTGGTAGGTATCCTGTTATCCGGTTTTTCGGGCCAGGCGAGTTTGGGTATGGGAGACGAATATCTATTGCCTTCGATAGCAGTGGTTGTAGTGGGTGGCACCGCGATTACTGGCGGGCAGGGTCATTATCTTGGCATGCTTGGTGGCGTCCTGTTGTTGACAGCCCTTTCAACGCTGTTAGCGGGTACAATGCTGCCCGATGCCGTGCGCGACATCATCTTCGGCCTTGTCGTACTAGGTGCTGTGTTAGCGCTGCGTGAACGTAGGACCTGACGCATAGAACGGGAGCGTTGACAATGCACATTGAATGTCTAGGCGACTTTCGGGACGAACTCGGAGAAGGTCCACTCTGGGATGTGAAGGAGCAACGGCTCTACTGGATCGACAGCCACGGCGGCGAGATCCACCGCGCGGATGCGCGAGGTGAGAACCGCAAAAGCTGGACGCTTCCGGAGCATATTGGCTCGATGTGCCTACGCGAGGGTGGCGGCGCGGTGGTGTCGCTTCGCAATGGGTTTCACTTTTTCGACTTTGAGTCGAGTGCCCTCACGTTTATCGCCGATCCCGAGCGTGACATCAGACGCACACGGATGAACGACGGTAAGGTCGACCGTCAGGGACGGTTCCTTGCAGGATCGATGGATTACGAAGAACGGGAACCGCTTGCTGCATTGTATCGTCTCGATCCGGACAGAACCGTGACACAGCTTGAAACCGGGATCATCGTCAGTAACGGTCCTTGCTGGAGTCCTGATGGTGGGACTTTCTATTTCGCGGATTCCTGGGCGCGTCGTATCTGGGCTTACAAATACGACATTACCACAGGCAACTTTCTGAACCGTCGTATCTTT
>JAJZZR010000379.1 GCA_021797465.1 Pseudomonadota bacterium
CTCGCCGCCCTCGCCGGTATTGCTCTTACCGCCGATGCGGTTCATGGCCACCGCCAGAGTCTCGTGCGCCTCCTGGCCGATCGCGCCATAGGAGATCGCGCCGGTCTTGAACCGCTTCAGGATGCTTTCCACGGGCTCGACTTCCTCGAGCGGCACCGATTCGAACGGGACGAACTCCAGCAGTCCGCGCAGCGTGCCGACACTCGTCGTCTGCTCGTCGATCAGCCGGGCATACGACCGGTAGGTCGAGTAGCTGCCGGTGCGCACCGCTTTCTGAAGCCGGTGGATGGTTTCGGGGTTGAACAGATGGCGCTCGCCACCGGCGCGCCACTGATACCGGCCGCCGGTGTCGAGCGTGTGCACCCCGCCGCGCGCGGGGAACGCCGCGCGGTGGCGGGCGAGCACTTCCTGGGCGATGGTCTCCATACCGATGCCGCCGATGCGCGAGGCGGTCCAAGTGAAGTACTGGTCGATCACGTCCTGGCGCAGGCCGACGGCCTCGAATACCTGTGCGCCGTGGTAGCTCTGGATCGCCGAGATGCCCATCTTTGACATCACCTTGATCACGCCCTTGGTCGCGGCCTTGACGAAGTTGCGGCAGGCGAGGCTGGTGTCGACGTTCGTGACGAGCCCCTCGCGGATCATGTGATCGAGGGTTTCGAACGCCAGGTACGGGTTGATCGCCGAGCAGCCATAGCCGATCAGCAGCGCGAAGTGATGCACTTCGCGCGCCTCGCCGGTCTCGAGCACGATGCTGACTCGGGTGCGCAGTCCCTCGCGGATCAGATAATGGTGCAGGCCGCTGACCGCGAGCAGCGCCGGCACCGCGGCGAACTCCCGCGACACGCCGCGGTCGCTCAGCACCAGGATGTTGACTTCCTCGTCCTCGATCATGCGCCGCGCGGCCAGGCACAGCTCTTCCATCGACTTGATCAGGCCCTTCTCCCCGCGTGTGGCGCGGAACAGGATCGAAAGGCTCCCCACCTTCAGACCGGGCAGCGCCAGGCGCCGCACCTGGGCGAATTCCTCGTTGGTGAGGATCGGGCCCTTGAGCTCCAGCCGCCGGCAGTCGGCCGGCTGCGGCCGCAGCAGGTTGCCCTCCGAGCCGAGCCACACCTCGGAGGCCGTGATCAGCTCCTCGCGGATGCAGTCGATCGGCGGATTGGTCACCTGGGCGAACAGCTGCTTGAAGTACTCGTACAGCAGGCGCGGCCGCTCCGACAGCGCCGCGAGCGGCGTGTCGTTGCCCATCGAGCCGACCGCCTCGACGCCGTTTCTGGCCATCGGCTCGAGCAGTACGCGCTGATCCTCGAACGTGTAGCCGAAGGCGGTCTGACGCGCCAGCAGCGCGCGCGTCTCGAGCGGCATGTCCGGCGGCTCGCCCGCCGGCAGATCCTCCAGACGCACCAGGTGCTGGTCCAGCCACTGCCGGTACGGATGGCGGGTCACGACTCCGCGCTTGATCTCCGCGTCATCGATGATGCGGCCTTGCTCGGTGTCGACCAGGAACATCCGGCCCGGTTGCAGCCGGCCCTTTTGCACGATGTTCTCGGGCGGCACCTCGAGCACGCCGGCCTCGGAGGCCATGATGACCAGATCATCGCGGGTCACATAGTAGCGCGACGGGCGCAAGCCGTTGCGGTCGAGCACCGCGCCGATCTGCTTGCCGTCGGTGAAGGCGATCGAGGCGGGCCCGTCCCAGGGCTCCATCAGGCTCGAGTGATACTGATAGAAGGCGCGGCGATCCTCGTCCATGCTCTGGTGATTCGACCACGGCTCGGGAATCAGCATCATCATGGCGTGCGCCAGAGGGCGGCCCGAGAGCACCAGCAGCTCGAGCGTGTTGTCGAGCATGGCCGAATCGCTGCCGTTGGGGTTGACCACCGGCAGGATCTTCGGCGTGTCCGCGCCGAACAGGTCGGAGTCGAACAGCGCCTCGCGCGCCTTCATCCAGTTGAAGTTGCCCCGCAGCGTGTTGATCTCGCCGTTGTGCGCCAGATAACGATACGGATGGGCGCGGTCCCAGCTGGGAAACGTGTTGGTGCTGAAGCGCGAGTGCACCAGGGCGAGCGCGGTCTCGATCGCCGGGTCGGTGAGGTCCGGGTAATACTGCGGGAGCTGCTCGGTCAGCAGCATGCCCTTGTAGACGATGGTCTTGTGCGAGAGGCTGCAGATGTACCAGTGCTCGGCGCCGTCGATGGTGGAGGCGCGGATCTCGCTGTAGGCGCGCTTTCTGATGATGAAGAGCTTGCGCTCGAATTCCAGCTCGTCACGCACCTGCGCCCCGCGGCCGATGAACACCTGGCGGATGAACGGCTCGCCGGACCTGGCGGTCTCCCCGAGCATGGAGTTGTTCGTCGGCACGGTGCGCCAGCCGAGCAGGACTTGGCCCTCGGACTGCACGATGTGCTCGAACGCCTCGACGATGCGCCGGCGCAGGGTGGGGTTGCGCGGCAGGAAGACCAAGCCGCTGCCGTACTCGTCCGGGCCGGGCAGGGCGAGGTGATTGCGCCGGGCGACGTCGCGCAGGAACGCGTGCGGCATCTGGATGAGCACGCCGGCGCCGTCCCCGGTGTTCGTCTCGCAGCCGCAGGCGCCGCGGTGCTCGAGATTGCGCAGCACCTCGATCCCCTGCTCGAGGATGCGGTGGGACTTGCGTCCCTTGATGTCGACCACGAAGCCGACGCCGCATGCCTCGTGCTCGTACCACGGATCGTAGAGCCCCTGTTTGCCGGGGGCATTCCGGGGGCGGCGCACCGCTCCGGGGGCAACCCGGGGCGAGAGCGCCGCAGCGCGGCGGCGCTGATGTCGCATGATCGGCCTCATCGGTTGGTGAATCCGGCCCAGGCCGCCCGAGGCGGCCTTTCGCCGGGTCGTCCCAGCACTCTCCTGCCGGATTCGGGTGGGGGAAGCCGGCCGTAAGCCGACCCCGCCCGCCCGCCGGCATGGCGAGCTGCTGGGTTCTTCGCGGGCGCGTGATCCATCGCACCGGCCGACAGCCCTGGGGGGTCCAGGGATGCGCGACGCCGGCGGCTCCCGCATATCTCAGTTATGGGGGCGGATCGCGCGCGCCCTACCCCCGCCAAGGGGTCCCAGGGCAGCCACTGCGCTGAATGCCGCCGATATAGATCCGATCATATCCGTCTACACCCGCCGGTCAATGCCGGCGACGGGGTTTTCGCGCGATTCAGGAAAATTCAGGGTGCGATGCCTCGGTGCGCGCGGCTGTATAAACGCCCAGATGACTACCTCTACCGCCGAGCGGGCGGAACGTAAAGCGCGCGGCGCGGACCCGCGACGCCGCCCGGCCCAGCCGAGCGAGGCAAATCCGAGCGTCAAGAAGCGCGAGCCGGATGAGAGGTCTGAGGGACCGAGCTGAAGCGTGTGCAGTCAGGATGAGCCCGACGCAGGGCCGAGTCTGGGCGAAATGATCGCAGCCTCGCTGGCCGGGTGCAGGGTGGTGCCGAGTGAAGCACCGGGCGCGGGACCCGCCGCGCCAATCGCGTGACGCGGTCTCGGCGCGCTCACGTACCGGCACTGCCGGCGCTGCGTTGTACCCGGTCCATCGGCAAGCTACCCTTGCGAGCTTCATGCGCCGCCGGCGCGCCGTCACACGTTGGGTCATGCGCCAATCACCCCGCTCACGCAAGCCCGCGGTATCGCCGGCACCGGCCAGGACGCTAGCGCGCCGAGCGGCGCTCGAGCTGCATACGCTACAGGATCTGCGTACCGTGGTTGGCTCGGCTCGCCGGCACGACAGCCGAATTCGCCGCGCCACCGGCATTGCCGGTTCACAGCTGTGGGCGCTGGCCGAGGTGTCGCTCGCCGCCGGCATCACCGTCAACGCGCTCGCCCGCCGGCTTGCGCTGCATCAAACCACGGCGAGCAATCTCATCAATGCGCTCGTCGATCGTGGCCTGATCCGCCGCTCGCGGGACCGTCGCGACCAACGCGTCGTGCACCTGCGTGTCACGGCAAGCGGTACGCGGCTGCTATCGCGCGCACCCCGGCCGCACAGCGGTCCGCTGGTCGATGCGCTGCGGCGGATCGCGGCGGGCGATCTGGACGCTTTGGCGCACAGTCTCGCGACGCTGCTCGGCGCGATGCGCCAGGCCGTTCCCGCGGCCGCCGGAGAATTCCTGCTCGTCGATTGATCGGGGCCGCCGCCGAGCCTCGGTGCCGCGACGCTGAGGGTTGCGCCGCCGCCGGCTGCGTCATATCCTCATACATTCGGCCAAATATATTATTATGATCGTGTCTGGCGGCCAACTGGATCGGCTGCCTGGGCATCGAAACGATCGGCGCCGGCGTCGTACGATCGCTCGCAAGGAGAAAATGTATGCAGCAATTCGCCACGCTCAACGCGTCGAAGGCGAACTTCGACAACATTTATGACCAACCCGATCCGCGCGGCTATTTCTCGGTGCTGGGCGCGCTGGATTACATGATTCCGGACGTCGCGGAGCCGATCATCCGGCAGATTCTCGCGGCGCGGTACAAGCGCGCCGGGACGGACGCGACCGTTCTCGACGTGGGCTGCTCGTACGGTATCAACGCGGCCGTGCACCGCTTTCCGCTCAGCGTCCGCGTGCTGCGTCGCCGCTATGCAAACCCGGAAATGGCGGCGCTGACTGCCGATGATTTGGCGCGCCTCGATCGCAGTTACTATGCAAGCTGGCCGCAGATCAGCGCCGCGCATTTCATCGGACTCGACGTGTCGGCGCCGGCGGTGCGGTACGCCGTGGCGGTCGGACTGCTCGATGCCGGCCTAGTCGCAAACTTCGAAAGCGGCACGCCGAGCTCGCAGGATCGCGAGTCCCTGCGCAGGGCCACCGTGGTGCTCTCGACCGGTTGTGTCGGTTACGTCACCGAGCGCACCTTCGGGTCGATTCTCGACTGCACCGAGAAGCCGCCGTGGGTGGTGTCGTTCGTGCTGCGCATGTTTCCGTACGAGCCGATCGCCGCCGAGCTCGCCAAGCGTGGCCTGGTGACCGAGAAGCTGGCCGGAGCCACGTTCGTGCAGCGCCGCTTTCGCGACGTCAAGGAATTCACCGACTGTCTGACGACGCTCGAGAAGCTCAATATCGACACCAAGGGGCTCGAAGCCGAGGGACGCTTTCAGGCGGAGCTGTTCGTGTCGCGCCCGCGCGCGGATGTCGAAGCGGCGCCGCTCGCGAAGATCGTCAAGGTGGTCAGCGGCCGAAATCGCACCATCGGCACGCGGTACGTGCGCGTCGGGCGGGGGGCGGACGCACAGGTGATGCGCGTTCCCTCGTGATCGCGCTGCAGGGCGTCTGCAAGACTTTCGACGGCGGTGCCAGTTATGCCGTCCGGGACGTCAACCTCGAGATCCCGGCGCACACATTCGTGGCGGTCGTGGGCGATTCGGGTTCGGGCAAAACGACGCTGCTGAAGACCATCAACCGTCTGATCGAGCCGGAGGCGGGCGAGGTGTGCATCGATGGCGAGCCGGTGCGGTCTGTTCCGCCGCACGAGCTGCGCCGCCGCATAGGCTACGTATTTCAGGGAGTTGGACTGTTCCCGCACCTGAGCATCGCGGAGAACATCGGTATTACGCCGCAGCTGGCGGGCTGGCCGGATGACGCGATCCGCGCACGCGTCGAGGAACTGATCGATCTGGTCTGCCTGCCGCGCGCCTATCTGACGCGGATGCCCGCCGAGCTCTCCGGCGGTCAGCGCCAACGGGTCGGCATTGCCCGGGCCCTGGCGGCGCGACCGGCCATCGTGCTGATGGACGAGCCGTTCGGGGCGCTCGACCCGGTTACGCGCGACGGCCTCGGCGGGGAATGCCGGCGGTTGCACGAGCACATGCAGTTGACGACGGTCATGGTGACTCACGACATTCTGGAGGCGGTGTTGCTCGCCGACCGGATCGTGGTGATGCGCCGCGGGCGCATCGTCGCCGACGGTGAGCCGCACGAATTGCTCGCCGGACATCCTGATCCCGCGGTGAGCACGCTCATGGACATGCCGCGGCGGCAGGCTGCGCGCGTGCGGTCGCTGCTCGAGGAGCGCACCGCGCATGAGTGACCCGTTGCACTCCGCGCTGGCCGTTCTCCCGGATTATCTCAGCCAGCACGTTCTGCTCAGTGCCGCCGCTCTCGCGCTCGGCGTCGCCTTGAGCGTGCCGTTGCTCATCGCGGCGCGCCACAGCGCGCGGCTGCGCTGGCCCGTGCTCGCCGTCGCCAGCCTCATCCAGACGGTGCCGAGCATCGCGCTGCTGGCGTTGTTCTATCCGCTGCTGCTGGGGCTGTCCCGGCTGACCGGCCGTCTGTTCGGCGTGCGGTTCCAGGCGCTCGGCTTTCTGCCCTCGCTGCTGGCGCTGACGCTCTATTCGATCCTGCCGATCCTGCGCAACGGCGTGACCGCGGTCCTGAACCTCGATCCGGCCATACTGCAGGCTGCGCACGGGGTGGGCATGACGAGCCGGCAGCGTCTGCTGCACGTCGAGCTGCCGCTGGCCGCGCCGATGCTGATGGCGGGGGTGCGGACCTCGGCCGTGTGGGTGATCGGCACGGCGACCCTGGCGACGCCGGTCGGCCAGACGAGCCTCGGCAATTACATCTTCACCGGATTGCAGCTTGCCAACTGGGTCTGGGTGTTGTTCGGATGCGGGGCGGCGGTGGCGCTGGCCCTCGTGACCGACCAGCTGCTGGCGCTGATCGAATTCGGCTTGGCGCGCCGCCGCCCACGGCTCGCCTGGCTGGGCCTGTGCCTGTTGGTTGCGGGCGTGGCGGCCGCGGCCGCCGTGCCGCTCGCGGCGGGCCGCCGGGGCGGCTTCGTGGTCGGCGCGAAGAACTTCA
>JAJZZR010000407.1 GCA_021797465.1 Pseudomonadota bacterium
GCGGAAGCAAAGTCCGGTTCGACGTGCGGATCTGACGATGTCTTCTCCATCGCCCCGCCATCCTAGCGGACCCTGGTCCGCCGAATTGTCGACCCGGTCGCTTCCGCGCCAAGCCATCGGATCCGCGCCGCCGGCCGTCTGTGACGGCGGTCACAGAACTGCGCGCCGCTCATGCGGTGCTCGCGGCCGACGCGCGATCAAACACTTCGACCGGCACCGGCCGGCCGAAGAGATAGCCCTGATACTGATCGCAGCCGTGCGCGATCAACGTATCCCATTGCCACTGCGTCTCGACGCCCTCGGCGATTACTTCCAAGTCCAGACTGCGGGCCATCTGCACGATGGTGTGCACCAGAGTCTCGCCGCCCGGGTGCGACATGCCGGTGACGAAACTGCGGTCGATCTTCAGCACTGTCACGGGCAATCGCCGCAGGTAGGACAGCGACGAGTAGCCGATGCCGAAGTCATCGATCGCGAAGGAGATTCCCAACCGCCGCAGCGACTGCAGTTTGGGAATCACCTCGTTGAAATCGTGAATCGGCAGCGCCTCGGTGATCTCGAGCTCGAGCAGGCGCGGGTCGATGGCCGCACGGCCGACGATGTCCGATACCATGGCGACGAAATCCGCGGCGGCGAGCTGCTTGGGACTGACGTTCACCGCCAGTTTCAAACCGCGCCCGCCGCCGGCGCGCGACCACTGCTGCAGCTGCCGGCAGGCGCCGCCGAGCACCCAGCGGCCGATCTCGTGAATCAGGCCGATTTCCTCGGCCACGGGCACCAGCTCGAGCGGCGAGACGATGCCGCGCTGCGGATCGCGCCAGCGCAACAACGCCTCCGCGCCGAGGGTCTCGCCGCGCGCATCGACGCGCCGCTGGAAATACAACTGCAGCTGGTCGGTGCTGAATTCGTGCCGCAGACGCGACTCGAGCCGCGAGCGGCGCTCGAGCGCAAGCTGCATTCCGGGACTGAACACCCGCACACCGTTGCGGCCGCAGTCCTTGGCCGCATGCATCGCCACGTCGGCCTGCTTGAGCAGTTCGGCGAAACTGGCGCTGGCGGCGCCGCCCCACGGCGCGATGCCGATGCTTGCCGAGCAGGAGACCATCTGGCCGGCGATCAGGTGCGGCTGGAGGAGCGCCGCGAGCAGATCCTCGGCCGTCCGGCGCGCGGCATCCTCCGCCGCGCCGCTGTGCGCGCCGAGATCATCCAGAACCACCAGGAATTCATCGCCGCCGACGCGTCCGACCAGGTCCTCCCCGGGCACCGCGCCGCGCAGCCGCTCGGCGGTCTGCTGCAGCAGGATGTCGCCGGCCTGGTGCCCGAGGATGTCATTGACGGCTTGGAACTTGTCCAGTCCGACCAACAGGGCCGCGCCATGGCCGCCGGCGTGCTCGGCCCAGTGCATGGCGGAGCGCAGCCGATCGAGCATGAAGCGCCGATTCGGCAATCCGGTCAGGCCATCGAAGTTCAGCAGCCGCGAAATCCGCTGTTCGGTGTCCTTCCGGTCGGACAGATCCGTCAGGCATGCGATGTAATGCGTCCACCGATCGCCGTCTGTCACGCCGGCCAGCGAAACCCACAGCGGAAACTCCTCCCCACTGCGGCGCCGGCCCCACAGCTCGCCCTGCCAGCCGCCGCGCTCGCGCACGTGGGAGAGCAGCTCCGCGACCGCCGGAACCGCGCGGTCCGACGCCAGCAACAAGGTCAGTTCCTGACCGATCAGCTCCTGCTGCGCGTATCCGCAGGAAACCCGCACCGCCTCGTTGGCGCGCAATATCCTGCCCTGCGCGTCCGTCACCAGCATCGCCCCGCTCGCCTCGAAGGCGAGCGCCGCGATGCGCAACTCCGCCGCCGCCCGCTCCTTCTCGGCCACCAGATCGAAGCGGTCGAGGGCGAATTCGATGTCCACCACCATCCGCTCGAGCAGATCGCGCACTTTGTGGCTGAACGCCCGCGGTTGCGTGTCGTAAAGCAACAGCACGGCGGACACGGCGCCGCCGCGGCGCAGCGGCAGCGCCGCGCAGGAGCCCCACAGAATCGCCTGGCCGCTGCCGCGCCACGGCACCATGCGCGGATCCCCGCGGAAATCCTGGATGAACACCGGATGTCCTTCCCGCCACGCCTCGCCGCCCGGTCCTTGGCCTTCCGCCCGCGTCTCGCTGGTATGCACGATCAGGCCATCGAGGTAGCGCTCGAATTCGGGCGAGGCGCTGCAGCGGGCAAGCGGCTTGATATGGCCGGAGCGCGCCTCCGCCCGGCCGACCCAGGCGAGCCGGAGCTCGCCATAGCGCACGGCGATGCGACAGAGCCGATCGAACAGATCCGCCTCGCATTCGCAGTGCGCGATGAGCTGACTCGTCTCCGCGAGCGTCGAGTACATGCGGTTCAAAAACAGGATCTGCTCGACGAAGGCATCCGGCTCGGCCTGCGGCTGCGGCTGCAGCGCGGGATGTGCGCGCCGCAAGATCGCCGCTGCCGTCATTGCCCCCAGCAAGACGATGCCGACCCCGATGGTCGCGACGATCATGGGTGCGGAGATCCGGTTGCGAGCCGAAGCCGCCGGGTCGTCGTGCCGGACGCGGCGCACAGGCCGCAATGGCTCAAACTCTTCAAGGCGCGAACGCTCGGCACCGTGGGTTCATGCAATGGCAGTACGTTGGGCAGTTCATATACGAACCGTCGGTTCCAAACGAGGACGACGTTCACACTCGCCGCAACCAAGGGCGGTACGGCGCAATCCCCAGGGACAGCCGGCTCTCTTTACATAACCAATCCGCCGCGCGTGCGCGCCCGGGGCCCTCTACAATGAGCCGATGCGACCCCTTACGGTGTTCGGGCTGTTCGCGGTGGCGGCGATGCTGGTGTTTTATGCGCTCGAGGCGCGCCGCCCGATTTACGTGCTGGGGTTCGCCGCCGGCTGCGCTCTGGCGTCCGCTTACGGATTTCTACAAGGCGCATGGCCGTTCGGCGTGGTGGAAGCGGTCTGGGTCGTCGTGGCGCTAAGGCGTTGGCGGACCCGGGTCCACGAGCGTGACGGCTGAATCCGGCCCTCGATGACGGGCGCACGATCCCGGCGGCCGCCGTGCTGCGCGGCTCGATCGAGAGTAATCTGTTTCCGCTCCAACCACTTGGAGGTCGAGAATGTACAAGAAAATCCTCGTCCCGATCGACGCCGGCGCCCCTTCCCAACGAGGGTTGCGCGAGGCGATCAGCGTGGCGCGCGACCAAGGCGGCGAGATCCTGCTGCTACACGTGGTCGATGAATGGCCAGTCGCCGCTGGCGACATTGCCGCGGTCAATCTCGACGCCGGCGCGAAGGCGCTGCGCGATGCGGGTTCGGAGCTGCTGGAACAGGCCGCGCAGCAGGTACGCGACGGCGGCGTTGCGGTGCAAACCGCGCTCATTGAGCAGATCGGCGTGCGGGTCGGCGAGTGCGTCGTGCAGCGCGCGCGGCAATGGTCCGCCGATTTGATCGTCTGCGGCACGCACGGCCGGCGGGGCATCAGCCGCCTGCTGCTGGGCAGCAATGCCGAATACATCATGCATCACTCGCCGGTCCCTGTCCTGCTGGTGCGCGTACCGGAATCGCACCACGCCGCCTGAGCTGCGCACTGCGCGCAGGCACGTTCCCGGCGCATCCGCGCCACCGATACCCCACGCCGACATCACCCGGCTCCCGCTCGTTCGGCGACGCCGGCCTTGATTCAAGGCGGGCACTGGGTCGCTTCGCAGGCCGCGTGCGCGCCCACCGTCGCATACAATGCGCGCTTCACAACTGGCGGCTCGGGGCGGCGCATGAGCGGTGAGGCGAAGACTCCGGGGGAAGACCCTTGGTCGCAATGGCTGCTGCACCGGCGACACGGGGGCGATGCGCGGTTCCAGCACGTCATGCGCGCGGCGGTCGATCGTTATGTCGAGCGGGTGCTCGACGGCGCCCAGCTCGGTGCCGGGCAGACACTGGTGGACGTCGGTACGGGCGAGGGAGTCGTCGCGCTTCGGGCCATCGAGCGTGTGGGCTCGACGCTGCGCGTCTTGCTGACCGATGTTTCCGAGCCGATGCTGCGCCATGCCGAAGCTCAAGCTGCCGAGCGTGGTGTGCGCGGCCAGTGCACCTTCCTGCGCTGTCCGGCCGATCGACTCGAGGGCATAACCGATGGATCCGTCGACGTCGTCGTCACCCGCTCGGTCCTAGCGTACGTTGCCGACAAGACCGCCGCGCTGCGCGAGTTCCATCGGATCCTCAAGCCGGGCGGACGCGTTTCGCTCGCCGAGCCGGTATTCATGGATGAAGCGCTGGCGGCGTCGGCCATCCGCACGGTCATCGAGTCCAAGCCACCCGAAGGCGTGAGCCCATTCATGACGCTGCTGCATCGCTGGAAGGCAGCGCAGTATCCGGACACGGAGGAGAAGATCCTGAGCAGCCCGATCGTGAACTATTCCGAGCGCGACCTGATCCAGTTCGCCAAGCTTGCGGGCTTCCCCGAGGTGCATCTCGAGCTGCACATCGATACCTTTCCCTCGCCCGTGCGCTCGTGGGACGTGTTCATCAACAGCTCCCCGCATCCGCTCGCGCCGCCCCTGGCGGCCATCATGGCCGAGCACTTCACCGCCGAAGAGCGGCAGCTTTTCGAGCGGAGCATGCGGCCGATTGTGGAAGACCCCAAGGGAATCAGCACCGATCGCATGCTGTACCTGAACGCAAGCAAGCCGCTCGGTTGAACGAGCCCCGCCCCCTGGGGCCCGCAGCCGCCCGTCTGGACCCGCACCGGAATTCTCTAGCTCGCGCTAGCGCCCGTAGGTCGCGATTGCAGACACCGGACGGCTGAGAGGTCGCCGTCCGATGACCCATGGCCCGAAGCAGCGACGCCTGATCGCCGACACGCAACGGAGCGAAATCATAAGAATTTGATTCTAAAGGATATTGAGCCGGCAAGAGGGTGGGATTGCTCGGCTCCCCTTGAGCTTGCCTCGCCGCGCCGCCGCCGGCCTGCGGCCGGCCAAAATCGCTCCGGGCGATTTTGTCGAACCCGTTCTTCCATGCACGTCGGTTCGAACCCCATCCTATTGATTCCAAAGGATATTTAGGCTGGCGGAGAGGGTGACCGCCACAAATAGCGCGTTTTTGCGTTCCGCGTGTGCTCTTGTGCGTAGCCGGTGCGTAATTCTTGATCGCTACGTCCAACCATCGAACCCGTGAGCTTTACGACAAATTCGTAGGCTTGACACGCCACGGCCAGTCGACGTGAAATGTGTTCAAGCTTCGGTATGCTCCGGGGCGCGCCGGGACAATCACTGTTGGCATGATTATACCCAACTTCACCAACCTGCCGCCGGTCCGGGCGGTCCCCGCGCGCTTCGGGTGGGTTCGCAAGGCGGCCGCGCGAACGGACGGGTACAGCTGGCTGATGCGACTTTGGCCGCTTGTGGTGGCGGTGTGGGCCGGCCTTGCCGCAGGGTTGGCGACCAGCGGCAGGATGGTTGATGCCTCGATCTACGGCATCGCTGCGCTCGTCGGGCTCGCCATTCTCATCGCCGGCTCGGCCTGGAATGCAGTGTGGCTGACGCTGCTCGCTTTCCAGTGCCGCGACCGCACCGTCGCTGACCAGGATGCCGCCATTGCCCGTCACGCCAGCCTAATGATCGCCATACTCGAAGTGGCGCTCAATGCATTTGCTCTCACGATAATTGGCAGCATCGGCGCCCGTGCTCATCACTGCGACGGCTACCGCCGTTGCCGCCGCGGCGCAGTGCTGCTCACAATCCTGCCCCGACTCGACTCGACCTCTCTGTCCCTCGCGCGCGGCTGACGCGCGTCGAGCTAGGCGGCGCGCGTCGGTCGCGCCCCCAATCGTTGAACCCTAGCCCCACTGGCTGTCGCAAGGCAGCCGGACCTATGCGCATGGGGCCGCAACTTGAAACCTGCAGGGGCCGGAGCACCGGCAAAAGAAACGGGCGAACGAGTCAGCCCCGGACGCCTGTTATGTATCGTCAGGATTGCTGTTGGCACTGACGACGGTCGTATCCTATATGGCCGCTCGGAGGCCGCGCAAGCGCAGGGAGCGCAGCCGTGAGCATCCGCGCCGCAGTCTCCGGTGCGCTCGGCGGCGGCTCGCCCCTCTTGCCCGGCGAGGTGGATGCCGCCGAGTACCAATGGGCTGATGGCAAGAAGCCCTGGAATCCGCGCCCGATCCTGCGTCGAGATACGCTGCGACAGCAGACCGAGCAGATGGCCGATATCCTCGCCAAGGGCGGCATCGATGCGCGCGGTGATGGAATGACCCTCGTGGGTCTTGTCACCGGCCACCCCATCCCCGTGCCCGGTTGGGCGAATCTCAACATTTTGCCGCTCGTCGCCGCCCCGAAGCGCGACCAGCAGGCCCGCGAGAGCGAGTACTACCTATCCCGCCACCCCAAGGGCAAGTACGCCCGCTACTCCGTCATCACTGCCGGCCAGAGGATCCCGGCCTTCGGACTCCTCGGCGATGCGCTCGCCGCGCTGGAGCGGCGCATCTCCAAGATGGCGCACGATCTGCGCAAGCTCGACGTAGAGGTGGTGGTGTCAGCGCTGGAATTCACGCGCGTTCGCGGTGACGAGCGGATTTGGGATGCCCGCACAAAGCGTTGGGGACTTCCGCTCTGCGAGCGCGATCGCGACCGCTACAAAACCGATGAGTACTACTATCATCCCCACGCCAACCTCATCTACATTCCGCTGCGCCAATTTACCAAGGCGCACTGGAAAGCGATCCTGCGCCACATCCGTCGGCGGGTGCGGGCGCACTGGCGCGATTGCGGGCGCATCGAGGACA
>JAJZZR010000034.1 GCA_021797465.1 Pseudomonadota bacterium
CTGCGCGGACAGATGATGCGGGCCGGCTGCTCCAGAGCGGCCTCGATCCAGGCGATGTTCAGGACGTTGGCCACGGAGCGCAGCGCCGCCTTCGCGGCACTGGGCGCACGTGCCTCGCTCGCGCCGCGCAGACACTCGGCGAGAATCGCCTCGATCAGCCGGCCGCTCGCCACTCCGTTGGCATCGAGGGCCGGCGCGAGATCGACTCCGACCGACAGTACGTGCGCATTGCCGGCCATGTCGCGCACCCGGCGCGAATGGCAGCAGTACAGCAGCGAGCGCTCACCGTCGCGCAGCACCGAGATCTGCGAGCCCACGTCGCGCTCGCCGCCGAGCATGCGAAACACGGCCCAGTTCGGGCATGGATCGCTCACCTGGGCCATGTTTCCCCAGGGCAGCGGAATACCGTTGCCACGGTAAACGGCGCGCAGATAGCCCGGCGGGTAGGCATCGAAGAAGTGCCAATACGGGTAGGGCGAGACTTTGGTCATGCGCCGCATGATGACCGCCGGTGTCAGCTCGAGGCTGGCGCCCGCCTCCACCCGATAACGCTCGTGCGCGAGGAAGCGGCGGAACGGCACGCGCGGCGCGAGCAGCGCGCCGGCGAAGAAGCTGCATTCGAAATCCCGCCAGGCGTGCAGCACGTCCTCGGCGTTCATGCTGGCCGCGGCGCCGCCCTCGGGACTGCCGCCCATCTCCCCACCGGTGGCGTGGGCGGACTTCAGCCCGTCCCCGCCGTGCAGCACTTTGTGCGCGATGTGCGCGGCCAGATCGAATTTCAGGCGCGCCGGATCGGACTGCAGCGCACGGTTGGCGTAGACGTATCGCGGCGGCTCGAAGAACGAGCGCACCATGCTGCGCACTTCACGGTCCTTGTCGCGCGCCAGCAGCGCTCGGCGCTCGAACCAGCGGATCTCCAGGCCGCAGCGGCGCGTCAGGCGCAGCAGCTCCTCGACGCCGAGCGGAAAGCGGCGCTCGCCGATTTCCTCGGCGGCTCGCTCGAGGTCGGGGAAATCGTTGCGCGAGAGCTCCTGGTGCGAGCGGATCAGCAGGTGCGCGAACTGCCGCCCGCTGGTGCCGGTCTGCTGCAGCAGCTCGGGTATGGCCGCCTGCAGAACCTGCTTGGAGAACAGGAACGCGGGCTCGAGCGGCACTCGGGCCGCACCGGCCGCCGGCGCGTTGATGGCGGCGAATTCGCCGCCGTTCTCGTCGAGAAACCAGCCGGGGTGGCGTTGAAAGACCTGCGCGAGCAGCTCGAGCAGCTCGCTCGAGGGGACGCGCTTGCCATTCTCGATCATACTGAGATATGAGACCGACGGTGCGGCGTCGGCGTCGCGTTGCACGCAGCGCGCGGACAGCTCCTCGAGCGTCAGCCCGTTGCGCTTACGCAGCTCGCGCAGTTTCGCCCCCAGGAAGTGACCTCTGCGCAGCAGCGGCGGCATGGAGACACCTCGTAATCGACCGCGACGCGGTCGGTTCTCTGTGAAGTTAACAATGTGAAGTTTCTTTCGTCAAATTCTTCGACCCGGACTCGCTATGCTTGATCCCATGAACCAGATCACAACGACCCTCGCACCCTCCGCGCAGCCGGACGTGCGCATCTGCGGCCGGCCGATCGAGCGCGCCGAAGAAGTGCTCACGCCCGGCGCGCTCGCGCTGCTGGCAAAGCTGCATCAGCGCTTCAATCCGCGGCGGCTCGAGCTGCTGGCTGCCCGCGCCCGCCGCCAGCGCGAGTTCGACGACGGCGCGCTGCCGGATTTCCTGCCGCAGACCGCGCCGGTGCGGCGCGCCGACTGGCGCGTCGCGCCGGCGCCGCACGATCTTCTCGAGCGGCGCGTGGAGATCACCGGTCCGGTTGACCGCAAGATGATCATCAATGCGCTGAATGCGCCGGTGTGCGTGTTCATGGCCGATTTCGAGGACTCCTGCAGCCCGACCTGGCAGAACATGGTGCAGGGGCAAATCAACCTGGCCGACGCCGTCGACGGCACGATCCGTTACATCGATCCGGTGAGCGGCAAGGACTACCGCCTCGGTGCGCGCCGCGCGACGCTGATCGTGCGGCCGCGCGGCTGGCATCTGCCGGAGAAGCACGTGCGCATCGGGGGTGAGCCGGTCGCCGGGGCGCTGTGCGACTTCGCGCTGTATCTGGCGCGCAATCACGCGGGACTGGCTCGCGCCGGCAGCGGGCCGTATTTCTATCTGCCGAAGATGGAAAGTCATCTGGAGGCGAGGCTGTGGAGCGAGGTGTTCGCGGCCGCCGAGGAGTTTCTCGGACTGAAGCGGGGCACGATCCGGGCGACGGTGCTGATCGAGACCCTGCCGGCCGCGTTCGAAATGGACGAGATCCTGTTCGAACTGCGCACCTACGCGACCGGCTTGAACTGCGGCCGTTGGGATTACATCTTCAGTTTCATCAAGAAGCTGCGCAACCGCGCCGAGTTCGTCCTGCCCGATCGCGCCGAGGTCACCATGGAGCGGCACTTCCTGAAGTCCTACGTGGATCTGCTCATTCAGACCTGCCATCGCCGCGGCGCGCACGCGCTCGGCGGCATGGCCGCGCAGATTCCGCTGCGCGACGAGCGGGCCAACGAACTGGCGATGGAGCGGGTGCGTGCCGACAAGCTGCGCGAGGCGCGCGCCGGTCATGACGGCACCTGGATCGCGCATCCGGGCCTGGCGCCGGTGGCGCGCGCGGCGTTCGATTCGGTCATGAGCGGGCCGAATCAGCTGCACGTTCTGCGCGGCGAGGTCGCCGTGCAGCGTGAGGACCTGGTGCGCGTGCCGCAAGGAACGATCACCGAGGAGGGGATACGCACCAATATCCGCGTGGGCGTGCAATACCTCGAGGCTTGGCTGCGCGGCAGCGGCTGCGTGCCGCTGTACAACCTGATGGAGGACGCCGCCACCGCCGAGATCTGCCGCGCGCAGCTGTGGCAGTGGTTGCATCACGGCGCGCGCACAGTGGACGGCGAAGCGGTGACGGCCGGGCGCGTCGAGCGGCTGCTCGCGCAGGAACTCGATCGGATTCACCAGGAAGTCGGCGCCGCGCGCCTGCTGGACGGCGTATTTCCGAGCGCCGCGCGTCTGATGGAAACAATGATCAAGCAGGACGTGTTCGACGAGTTTCTGACTCTGCCCGCCTATGAACTGATCGACTGACCGCCGGAGAGCTCCAACATGAAGCCCAATGAGCTGTTGCCGACCGCGGAGGAACTGCGCCGCGCATGGCAGGACTCGCCCCGCTGGCGCGGCATCGAGCGCATCTACCGGGCCGAGGACGTTGCGCGGCTGCGCGGCACCATCGCCGTCGAGCACTCGCTGGCGCGCCAGAGCGCCGAGAAGCTGTGGAACATGCTCAACGAGCGCGCCTTCATCAACGCCCTCGGCGCGCTCACCGGCAATCAGGCCATGCAGCAGGTGAAGGCCGGACTCGAGGCGATCTACCTCTCGGGCTGGCAGGTCGCCGCCGACGCGAATCGCGCCGGACAGATGTATCCGGACCAGTCGTTGTATCCGGCCGATTCGGTGCCGGCGGTGGTCCGGCGCATCAACTCGACGCTGCGGCGCGCCGATCAGATCCACCATGCCGAGGGCGACGACAGCATCGATTGGCTCAAGCCCATCGTGGCGGACGCGGAGGCCGGCTTCGGCGGCGTGCTGAACGCCTTCGAGCTGATGAAGCAGCTGATCGAGGCGGGCGCGGCCGGGGTGCATTTCGAGGATCAGCTCTCCGCGGCGAAGAAATGCGGGCACATGGGCGGCAAGGTGCTCGTGCCGACTCAGGAGGCGATCAATAAGCTGTTGGCCGCGCGGCTGGCGGCCGACGTGTGCAACGTCCCGAGCGTGTTGATCGCGCGCACCGACGCGGAGGCCTCGAATCTGCTCACCGCGGACGTCGATGAGCGGGATCGGCCCTTCATCGATGCCGCGCAGGGCCGCACGGCCGAGGGTTTCTTCCACGTGCGCGCGGGGCTCGATCAGGCGATCGCACGCGCCTGCGCCTATGCGCCCTACGCGGATCTGCTCTGGTGCGAGACCGCGCAGCCCGATCTGGGGCAGGCGCGCCGCTTCGCCGAGGCCGTGCATCGATGCCATCCGGGCAAGCTCCTCGCCTACAACTGTTCACCTTCGTTCAACTGGCGGCGCAATCTCGACGATGCGGCGATCGGGCGCTTCCAGCGCGAGCTCGGCGCGATGGGCTATCGTTTTCAGTTCGTCACGCTGGCCGGCTTCCACGCACTGAACTTCTCGATGTTCGCGCTGGCCCGCGCGTATCGGGACCGGCAGATGGCCGCCTACGTCGAGTTGCAGCAGGCGGAATTCGCCGCCGCAGAACATGGCTACAGTGCGACGCGCCACCAGCGGGAGGTGGGTGCCGGCTATTTCGATGAGGTGACGCTGGCGGTCACGGGGGGCGGCTCCTCGCTCGCGGCGCTGGCGGGTAGTACCGAGGCGCAGCAGTTCGCGCGCGGGTGAGTGCGGCGCGGTTATACTGGGCGCGTGAGCCTCGAGCGGTTGTTTCCAACGTTGGTTTATTCGCGGCGCCTGAGCGAGGCGCCGCGCCTCGTGCCTCGGTTGTTGCGCGAAAGCCGTCAACTTCGGCGCGACGATCCGGCCGGCCGGCGCTGGTCGGCGCAGAACTACCCCGGTGGGTATACCTCATACGGCTCGGCGTGCCGCATGCACCGGCTGTCCCCGACATTCGGGGCGCTCGCGCACGCGATTGACCGGCACGTGGCCAGCTTCGCCCGCGCGCTCGAACTCGATCTGATCGGCCGCGCGCTCGCCATGACCGATTGCTGGGTCAACATCATGCCGCGCGGAACGGCGCACGGCCTGCATCTGCATCCGCTCGCCACGATCAGCGGCACGTTCTATCTCAAGACGCCGCGCGGCTGCGCCGGCCTGAAGATCGAGGATCCGCGCCTCGCGTGCATGATGGCCGCGCCGCCGCGGCGGCGCACGGCGAGCCGGGTCAATCGGCCGTGGGTCGAGATAGCCGCCGCGGCCGGCACCGTGGTGTTGTTCGAAAGCTGGCTGCGCCACGAGGTGCCGGCGAATCGCGCCGGCGAGCGCATCAGCATCAGCTTCAACTACGGCTGGTTTTGATCACCTCGGCCCGCAGCCGCGGCCGCAGGGCGGCTCAATGGGCATGGTGTCCGCCGGGACCGTGGACGTGCCCATGCTCCAGTTCCGCCTCGGTCGCGGGGCGTACGTTTTCGATCCGCACCTCGAACTGCAGCTGCTTGCCGGCCAGAGGATGGTTGCCGTCGAGCGTGACCATGTCACCGACGACCTGGGCGACCGTCACGGCCCGCGGACCTTGCTCGGTCTGCGCCTGCAGGCGCAGACCCGGGTGGATGTCGCTGATGCCGCGCAGAGCGCGGCGCGGAACGCGCTGCACCAGACTGTCGTCGTATTCGCCGTAGCCCTCGGCGGGCTGCACCGTCACCGTCAGCGCATCGCCGCTGCTGCGGCCGCTGAGCTCCTTCTCCAGCCCCGGGATGATGTGGCCGTGACCGTGCAGATAGGCGAGCGGCTCGCCCGGATCGGAGTGCTCGAGCACCGTGCCATCCTCGTCCTTGAGGGTGTAATGAAAAACGACGACGGAGTCTGTGCCGATGGCCATCGAGGTGCTCCAGGGGTTGGGGACGGGAATGATCGCCGCGGCCGGGGGGACGAGCGATTCTACCGCCGGATTGAGCCGGCTTGCCACGCGCCGCGCCGGCTCTCCCAAAGGGAGTAGCCGCAATGCTCTCGCACAGGCCAGGCTCCGCACCCCCGCGATGGTCATGTTCCGGGCTGCGCCCATACCTACACTGCCGCGCGTACCGTGCAACTATGGACTCAAAGGTAAAACATCATGGCCATCGCTATATTTCAGCTCGTCCTCACCTGGGTGTTGCTTCTCGGCTTCGCTTACGAGACCGTAGTGGCCCGCCGCGTCTGAACCGCGCCGCGCGTCGGCGCGGAAGTCTACGGGGGGAGGCTGCTCACGATTGAAGCGTCGAGCGCCTCGTATTCCCCGTAGCGGATCGTGTCGTAGAGTTCCTGGCGGGTCTGCATCTCGCCAATCAGGCTGAGCGGCCCCCCCTCGCGCGCGATCCTCTCGTAGAGCCGCTCGTGAGCGCGGGCGGCGATGCGCAGCGCGCTGACCGGCCAGATCACCATCCTGTATCCCATGGCGCGGAACTCGTCGGCTGTGAAATACGGCGTGCGCCCGAACTCGGTCATATTGGCGAGCAGCGGCGCGCCGATGCGCCGCGCGAACTCGCGGAACATCTCGGCGTTGGTGAGCGCCTCCGGGAAAATCGCCTCGGCTCCCGCATCGAGATAGCGCTGGGCGCGGGCGACGGCGCCGTCGAGCCCCTCGCTCGCGGCCGCGTCGGTGCGCGCAATGATGTACAGATGCCGGCGCGCGCGGGCCGCCGCCGCGATCTTCGCCGCCATTTCCTCCGCCGGCACCAGCTTCTTGTCGTTCAGATGGCCGCATTTCTTCGGCAGCACCTGATCCTCGATGTGCACCGCCGCCGCTCCCGCCTCTTCGAACGCGCGCACCATGTGCATGACATTCAGCGCCTCGCCGTAGCCGGTGTCGCCGTCGACGAGCACCGGCAGGCCCGCGGCCCGGCTGATCTGGCGGATGAAGAAGCAGACGTCCTCGATGGTGATGATGCCCAGATCCGGCAGGCCCATCGAGGCGCTCATCGCCGCGCCCGACAGATACACGGCCTCGAATCCGGCGCGTTT
>JAJZZR010000157.1 GCA_021797465.1 Pseudomonadota bacterium
AACCCCATGTGGCGCGCACCCGCCGACCGGAAGTGCTGGCCGGCATCGGCGGCTTCGGTGCGCTGGTGGAGATTCCCTCGGGCTACCGCCATCCGGTGCTGGTGTCGGGGACCGACGGCGTGGGCACGAAACTGCGCCTGGCCATCGACAGCGGCCGGCACGACACCATCGGCATCGATCTGGTGGCGATGTGCGTCAACGATGTGGTCGTGCAAGGCGCAGAACCGCTGTTTTTCCTCGACTACTACGCCGCCGGCAAGCTGCGCGTCGCGGTGGCCGAAACGGTGATTCGCGGCATCGTCGAGGGCTGCGCCCAAGCGGGCGCCGCGCTGGTCGGCGGCGAGACCGCCGAAATGCCCGGCCTATACGCGGGCGAGGACTATGATCTGGCCGGCTTCTGCGTAGGGGTGGTCGAGAAAGAGGCCATCATCGACGGACGCGCCGTGCGCGCCAGCGATGCCATCATCGGGCTCGCCTCCTCCGGACCGCACTCCAACGGCTACTCGTTGATCCGCAAGGTGCTCGCCGCCAGCGGCGCAGACCCGCACGCCGCTCTCGAGGGCAAGCCGCTCATCGAGCGGCTGCTCGCGCCGACGCGCATCTACGTCAAGCCGTTGTTGGCGCTGGCCCGCGCGCTGCCGGTGCACGCCCTGGCGCACATCACCGGCGGCGGACTCACGGACAACATTCCGCGGATCTTGCCGGAAGGACTCGAGGCCCACCTCGAGCGCGGCCGCTGGCCCCAAGACCCGGTGTTCGAGTGGCTGCGCCGCGCCGGCAACATCGATGTGCACGAGATGTACCGCACATTCAACTGCGGCATCGGCATGGTGGCGGTCGTACCGGACGGGCAGGCCGCCGCCGCGGTCGAGTTTCTCGCGGCGCGCGGCGAGGACGCGCGCGTGATCGGCCAGATCCGCGCCGGCACGCGCGGCGTGGTCATCGATTGAACGCCCGGGCGCGCCTGCGGCTCGGAATCTTCATCTCCGGCCGTGGCTCGAACATGGCCGCGATCGCCCGCGCCTGCCGTGAGCGGCGGATCGCCGCCGAGGTCGCCGTGGTACTCGCGGAGCGGCCCGAGGCCGCGGGGCTGATGATTGCGCAGGAGTTGGGCCTCGAGGCGCGAGCGATCCCCTGGCCGGGCACCGCGCGCCGCGTCGAGTTCGAACAGGCCGCCGAGGCGGCGCTCGAGGAGACGGGTGCTCAGCTCATCGTGCTCGCCGGCTTCATGCGCATTCTCTCCGGGCCGTTCGTCGCCGCGCACGCTGGCGCCATACTCAACATCCACCCTTCGTTGCTGCCGAAGTATCCGGGGCTGCATACCCACCGGCGCGTACTCGATGCGGGGGACCGGGAGCACGGCGCCACGGTGCACTTCGTCACCGACGAGCTCGACGGCGGTCCGCGCATTCTGCAAGCCAAGGTTCCGGTGCTCGAGGACGATACCGAGGACAGCCTCTGTGCGCGGGTTCAAACGACCGAGCACATCATTTACCCTCGGGTCATCGGTTGGCGGGCCGACGAGCGGCTCCTGTGGCGCGCCGGCTCCCCATGGCTCGACGGTCGGCCGCTCACGGACCCGCTTGTGGAGACATTCGATGCTTGACTGGAAAGCCCTGCCCTCGAAGGTGGCGAGCGCCGCGGCTGCGCTGCTCGCCACCGCGCTGTGCCGCGCCGGTTCCCCGCCGGCGCCGCGGGCTGTGCAGCCGCCGACGTTCGTGGCGACCTATTCGGTCGCCTGGCACGGCATCACGGCCGGCGGCGCCACCCTGTCGCTCGCGCAGACCGGACCGGACACGTACCGCTACAGCTCGGTCGACCGCGCCGATGGCGTGTTCCGGCTGTTCGTCGGAACCGGAATCACCCAGGAAAGCTGCTTCCGGCTGGTGGGCGGCCGGATCCAGCCGCTCAGCTTCCGCTCACACGGCGGCGGACCACCGGAGAACGTCCGCTTCGACTGGGCGAGCGGACGCGTCATCGGCACGGCCAAGCACAAGCACATCGATTTGAGGCTCGAGCCCGGCACCCAGGATCCCGGCTCGGTACAGATCGCGCTGATGCTGGCATTTCTGCGCGGGCATCCGCCGTCGAGCTTCTGGATGCTCAACACCGATGTGATCAACCGCTTCCAGTTCGTGCGCCGGGGCGAGGCGACACTCAAGACCCCTCTCGGCCCGCTGCCCACCGTGCTCTACACGAGCCACCATGCCAAGGCGCGGCGCACCACCTACATGTGGCTCGCCCCTTCGCTCGATTACATGCCGGCGCGCCTCGCGCAGCGCCGCGGCGACAGCACGCTGTTCTCGCTCAACATCCTGAGCTACAAGCGCACCTGAGCGGCCGCGCTCAGGTCTTCGGCAGCGTCACGCCCCGTTGCCCCTGGTACTTGCCGGCGCGATCCTTGTACGACGTCGCGCAGACTTCGTCCGACTCGAAGAACAGCATCTGCGCCACGCCCTCGTTGGCGTAGATCTTCGCCGGCAGCGGCGTGGTGTTGGAGAACTCCAGCGTCACGTGACCCTCCCACTCCGGCTCCAGGGGCGTTACGTTCACGATGACGCCGCAACGCGCGAACGTGCTCTTGCCGACGCAAATCGTCAGCACGTTGCGTGGAATGCGGAAATACTCGACGGTGCGCGCCAGCGCAAACGAGTTCGGCGGAATGATGCACACGTCCTCGGTCAGATCGACGAAGCTCTTCTCGTCGAAGTTCTTCGGATCGACGATGGTGGTATTGATGTTGGTGAAGATCTTGAATTCGTTGGCGCAGCGGACGTCGTAGCCATAGCTCGACGTCCCGTAGGAAACGATCTTCTGGCCGTTCACATGGCGCACCTGCTCAGGCTCGAACGGCTCGATCATGCCGTGCTCTCGCGCCATGCGGCGGATCCAGTTGTCTGACTTGACGCTCATTGTTGGACCGTTCAGCTCTTCTCGACGACGATCTTGGGAAACGCCCCGCTGCGATCGAGCGGGCGCAGGGCGAGCGCGGCGGCAGTGCGTCGGGCCATCTGCAGATAGGCCTCGGCGCGCGGGGAGCCCGGCTCGGACACCACCGTCGGGCGGCCGCTGTCGGCTTCCTCGCGGATGCGCGCATCGAGCGGCAATTCCCCGAGCAGCCGCACGCCGTACTGCTCGGCCATGCGCCCCCCGCCGCCGGCGCCGAAGATGTGCTCGACGTGTCCGCACTGGGTACACACGTGCACACTCATGTTCTCGACGATCCCGAGAACCGGAACCGATACCTTCTCGAACATTTTCAATCCTTTGCGCGCGTCGGCCAACGCTATGTCCTGGGGCGTTGTGACGATCACCGCGCCGGCCACCGGCACGCGCTGCGCCAGCGTCAGCTGAATGTCTCCGGTGCCCGGGGGCATGTCGACAACCAGATAATCGAGCTCGCCCCAGCGGGTCTGCGAGAGCAGTTGGCTGAGGGCCTGGGTGACCATGGGGCCGCGCCAGATCATTGGCTGCTCGGCATCGACCATGAACCCGATCGACATCACCACGACGCCGTGGTTGCTCAGCGGCACGATGTGCTGACCATCGGGCGACGTGGGTTGCTGGCCGGCCAGGCCGAGCATCAGCGGCTGGCTCGGGCCGTAGATGTCGGCATCGAGCACCCCGACACGCGCACCCTGCGCCGCCCAAGCCAGCGCCAGATTGGCCGCGACCGTGGATTTGCCCACGCCGCCCTTGCCCGAAGCGACCGCCACGATGTTCTTGATCCCCTCGAGCGGCTGCAGGGGCCGCTGCACGGCATGCGCGCGGATCTGCGCCTCTAGCGTGAGGCGCAGCGGCGCGCTCACCCCGGCCGCGGCCACATGGGCCGCGATCGCCGCGGTCAGCGTCTCTTGATAGCCCTCCGCCGGGAAGCCGACCACGATGCGGGCCGCGTACCCGTCCGGCGTGCGCGTCAGCTCCCGCAGTGCACCGGCCTCCCGTAGGGTCTGCCGAAGGTGCGGCTCGACGTAGCTCTCGATCGCCGCTCTCAGGGTCTCTAGCGTCGAATCCTCAGTCATGGGTACGGTCACAGTAATCCAGTGTGGATGCGGGACCGGTAATTCTAGAGGCAAGTCCCGCTTCGCGCATCGTAGTCTCCCAAGGGTATGGCATACTTTGAGCGCTTCGGGGCTGGGCCGGTAGAATGAGGGTTTTAAAGCGTCGGGGAGCGGCCCACGTCTCGCCTATGGTGCTTGGAGTGCGAAGAGGCAATCAGGCTGCGCGGAAGCCCCGCGGATCGGCTGCATGACGTTTTTAGCTAATTTGCGAGCCGACCGGTTGATCACCGGCATCCGCTCGTCGGCGGATCCCTCGAGCCCGGAGACCCAGAAGGCCATCGCGCGCTTGAAGGATCTGGGTCCGGGAGCCATCGCCCCGCTTCTGGCCTCACTCCCCGAAGCGGACAAGAATGCCACCCTCGCGTTCGTCGAGGTGCTCGCCAGCCTGGTGAGCCCCAAGACCTTTCCGCAGTTCATGGAAGGACTCGTCCAGGGCAGCCCACGGGTCATCGCCGGCATCGCCTGGGCCCTGACCAGCAGCCGCGGCTATCCGGTGCAACTGCTGCTCGAAGCCCTCTCGGCCCCCGGGATCGCCAAATCGGCGCTCCTGGAGGTGATCACGGCGCACAAATCACGGTTCACGCTGCGCGAGCTGCTCACGGCCGCTTACAACCAGGAGCCGAACGAGAAGGCGGCCCTGTTTCGCGTCATCGCCGACACGGTCACCCCCGCGACGCTGCCGGAGCTGCTGCAGCGGCTCGACGGCAAGGACCCGATCGCCCGGGTCCACATCATCAACATCCTGGCGCGCTTCAACACCCCGGAAGTGCACACCGCCCTGCAGGGACTGCTGAAGGACCCGAACAAGCTGATTCGAGGCGCGACGCTCTCGGCGTTGCAGCGCATGGACGGGATGATCGACGTCGAGCGGGTATGCGAGCTGTTGCGGGACCCCGAAATCGACGTGCAAAACCGCGCCATAGACGTCGTGATCAAGGCGAACCATCCCGACACCGTTCGCTACTTGATCGCCGTGCTCAAGGACGAGAACGAGAACGCCCGCCGAGCCGCCGTCGAGGTGCTCAACGAGGTCGGGGACGCGAAGTCGGTCAAGCACCTGCTCGAGGCGCTGAAGGACAGCGACTGGTGGGTACGCTCGCGCGCCGCCGATGCGCTCGGCAAGATCGGCGGCCCGCGCGTCATCGACGCGGTCCTGCAGCTGGTGAAGGACAAGGACGAAGACATCCGCCGCGCCGCCATCGAGATCCTCAATCAGGCCAAGGACCCGCGCGCCGTGGAGTCGCTGCTGCAGGCGACGCGCGACAGCGACTGGTGGGTCAGCGAGCGGGCGGTCGACGCGCTGGCCGAGATCGGCAGCAAGACCGCGGTGCCACGGCTGCTGGAGATGCTGCGTGCCGGCAACGTGAAGACGCTGCCGGTGGTGGTGCGCGCCCTCGGCAAGCTCGGCGACGCGCAGCTCACCGGCGCGCTCTCGCCGCTGCTTGCCCGTCCCGAGCGCGAAGTGCGCATCGAGGCGATCCAGGCGCTGGTGAACATCGCCGACTTGTCGAACCCCGATGCGGTGCGCTCGCAATTGAAGCAGCAGGCCACCGCGCCCGACCAGACGATTGCACGCGCGGCCGAATCCGCGCTGGCCGATCTCGAGCGGCGGCTCTCCGGAGCCGCCGCGGGGATCAGCTCCGCCGGCACGACCCAGCCGCAGCCGCCCGAGGCGGCCGCGCCCGAGCCGCCGGAGGCGGCCGGCCCGGCGCGCGCCGCCGACAGCTCGCGGCTCGACATCCAGACGCTGCGCCCCGGGGACATCATCGAGGGCCGCTACAAGTATCTCGAGCGCATCGGCCGCGGCGCGTTCGGTACCGTCCTGCTGATGGAGGACACGGTGGTCGACGAGCGACTCATCCTGAAGTTCCTCAACCCGAACGTGGCGACGGACGAGGAAGTCATGAAGCGCTTCGTCCACGAGCTGCGCTATTCGCGCAAGATCACCCACCGCAACGTCATCCGCATCTACGACTTTCTGTTCATCCAGGGAAACTACGCCATCTCGATGGAGTACTTCCCCTCGCACACGCTCGCCACCGAATTCAACGGCGAGAAGCCGCTGGAGCTGAAACGGGCGCTGCAATTCGGCATCGACATCTGTACCGGCATGACGGTGGCCCATCAGGCCGGCATCGTGCACCGCGACCTGAAACCGGCCAACGTGCTGATCAACCACGAGGGGCTGCTCAAGATCGTCGACTTCGGCGTGGCCGCCGCGCAGCGCGAGAGCGAGACGCAGTTGACACGCACCGGCTACGTGATCGGCTCGCCGAAGTACATGGCGCCGGAGCAGATCCTCGGCAAGCGGGTGGATGAGCGCGCCGACATCTATGCCCTCGGCGTGATCCTCTACGAGATGTTCACCGGCGCCCCGCCGTACTCGCGCGGCGACCACATGTCGGTGATGTACCAGCACGTGCAGGGCAAGGCCCGGCCGCCCCGCGATCTGAACCCGGCCCTGCCCCCCGGACTGTCCGAGGTCGTCACACGCGCCATGGCGGTCGATAAGGCCAAACGCTTCCAGCACATGGACGAGGTGCGCGGAACGCTCGAGAAATACCTCTAGTGTAATGCTTCGTAATTAACGGAACCACTGAGCGCAGATCCTGTCTTACCATTGACGCTGTCAATGGGGATCGCGCGATGCGCAAAGCGGCTGAAATTGTGT
>JAJZZR010000219.1 GCA_021797465.1 Pseudomonadota bacterium
TTTATTCGGGTTTGATCTTGCTGTTCATCCTTATCACATTCGCGCTCATTCCGGAGACAAATGGCGTTACGCTCGAGCACATCGAGCGCGACTTGATGGCCGGAAAATCCCTCAAGATGTTGGGCCAGTGACGCGGCGGCCTTGGCGCGACGGCAGCAGCGACCATCACTACATGCAGTGTAAAGATATCGACAGACATCAATCGGGATAACAAACGCGAATTGCGCGCGGGTCGCGCAGCGAAGACCGCCGGGCTTGCGCGCCGGCCCCACCGATCACGCCCTGGGCCGCGAGAGTCGCCGAGACACGCCAGCCCGGCGATCCCGGCGGGAACCGCCCGACCGGAACGGGAGAAATCCGTACGGGCACGGGCTGAGCCCGTCGATCAGCTTCGGGCTCAACCGCGCGCGCGCGCGCCGGAAGCGGCCAAGCCGCGCCAGAGGTCGTGCAGCGCTCGCGCCCGATCGCGGACCACCGAGGCCGCATCCCCCGCCCGGTACAGCGAGCCGCCCACCCCGATCCCCGCCGCGCCGGCTTCCAGCCAGGCCGCCAGGTCATGCGCACCGGTGCCGCCGACCGCCCAGACTCCGCTCGTGCGCGGCAGCACCTCGCGCAGCGCTTTCAGATAGCCCGGCCCCAGGCTCGCGGCCGGAAAGAGCTTCAGGTGCGGTGCGCCGGCGGCCAGGGCCGCAAACGCCTCGCTGGGGCTCGTGAACCCCGGCAAGCACTCCAGTCCCAGCGCGACAGCCCGGCGGATCACGGCAGGATCCGTATGCGGCGAGACGATCAGCCGCGCGCCGGCGGCCGCTGCATCGTCGACTTGCGCCGCCGACAACACGGTGCCGGCTCCGACCAGCGCCTGCGCGCCAAGCGCCCCACGGAGCCGCTCGATGCTCTCGAGCGGCCGCGGCGAGTTCAGCGGAACCTCCATCACACGTATGCCGCCCTCGAGCAGTCCGCGACCGATGTCCAGCACCTGCTCGGGCGTCACCCCGCGCAGGATCGCAATCACCGGCGGAGCGCCTGCCTCGATCACTTGCCCAATCGTCATTTAATCACCCCTTCACACATCCTCTGCCGCCGCGCGCAGTCCAGCGAGCACGCATTCGTCGCCGTCCAGACACCGCACCTCGACACTGACTGCAGCCAGCGCGCGCCGGTAGCGTTCGGTCAGCTGCGGATCGCCGATCAGTGTCACCTCGACGCGCGGGGCGCTCGGCATCGCGAGCATGCTGTGCACCTCGGCGCCGATCAGCACTCCGGAGAGAAGCGAGCGCGCCCAGCCGGCCGAGCTGCCCTCGATGAGCTGCGCGCTGCGCGCCTCGAACAGATTGGCCGCCAGATCGTAGCGCTCGGCGTTGCGCACTCCGAGATCGAACGCGTCCTCGTCGGGCTCGAATGTCCCGCCGAGCCGCAGCAGCGATGATCGGGTGCATAGCAGCTCGAACAACTCGCCGGTGAAGTAGGTCTGCAGCCGGGCGATGCGCCCGTCGCGCACCTCCACCCATTTGCTGTGCGTGCCAGGCAGCACCATCATGCGCCGCCCCTCGGCGAGCGCAGCCTGCAGCGCCAGAGCACCGAAGATCTGGGCCTCTTCGCCGCGCATCACATCCGCCACATCGCGAAAATTCTGCGCCTGAATGCCCGGGAGAATCCGCACGGTGTCCTCGTCGTGGCTCAGCCCCTGCGCGGCGCCCCGCCACTGCGCCAGCGCCGTCGGGGCGCGCACGTACGGCACCTCGACCAGGCCGGTGCGCGAGCCCGCCATGCCGCACAACACGATTCGCTCGAAGTGATGGGCCGTGCGCCACGGCGCCAGCGCGCGCCGCAGGATGTCGGCGGGGGCCGCCTCGCCGAGCCGCGCAATCCCCGGCCCGTCGGCGCGCGAGACAACGCGCCCGTCGACATCGAGAAATGCGCGCAGCCGGCTGCTGCCCCAGTCGCACAGGACGCGCGCCGGCGTTAGTCCCGAAAGATTCCCGACCTTGTCCAGCGCGGCGGTCAAACGCCGAACACCGACAACGGCCGCTGCGGCAGTCCGGCGACCGGCGCGGTGAAAGCGAACACGTCGCCGGCCTGCGGCTGCGCGGCCCGCTCGGCCTCGGAGAGCCCCTGGCGGGCCGTCGTGATGTATGCGGTGCGCAGATCCTCGCCGCCGAAAGCAACCTTGGTGACCCGGGAGCAGGGCAGCGAGACGCTCGCCAGCAGCCGCCCCTCGGGCGAGTAGCGTCGAACGCACCCGCCCGCCCAGAGCGCAATCCACAGGCAGCCTTCGGCGTCGACGGCGGTGCCGTCCGGATAGCCCGCATCGGCCTCGATGCGCAGCAGAGCACGCTTGTTGCGCAGCACGTGCGGCTCGGGACGGTCGAAGGCATACACGGTCCGCGCGACGCTGTCGGTGTGGTAGAAGATCCGCCCGTCGGGACTGAAGGCCGGGCCGTTGGTCACCACATAGCCCGCATCCATCGCCACGCATTCACCACTGGCATCGAGTCGGTACAGCGCGCCGCTCGGCTGGGTCTCAGGATCGTGCATCGAGCCGAACCACAGCGCGCCTTCGGGGCTGACACAGCCGTCGTTCAGGCGATTTTCCGGCCGATGCGCCTCGACCTCGGCCAGAGGCGTGAAGGTGCCGCTGTGCGGATCGAAGCGATGCAGTGCGTCCTTCACGCCCACCACGAACCCGCCGTTGGCGTGGGGCAGCAGAAAGCCCGGCGGGCCTGGTGCGCGCCAGCTGCGCAGCTCGCCGGTACGCTGCCGCAGACGGTGCAGCCGATGCCCCTTGATGTCGACGAACCACAGTGCCGACTCGTGCGCGATCCACACCGGTCCTTCGCCGAGCTCGGCGCCCACTGCGCACTCGCGCCGCACCTGCACGCTCAACGCCCGGGCAGCCATGCCCGCCCCCGGGCGGCGGCCACGGGCCGAGAGTGGCGGTCGGCCGGCGGATCATTCAGATGCACAGTTCTCCTCCGAGACGATTCCCCGGAAATGCGTCTGATTAGTCTGATTAATCGTCAGTCAGTCGTCAAGCCACCGCGGACCGAGCGCTCAGCGGCGATAGCCGTAGTATTCGCAGAACCAATCGACGAAGAGGCGTACGCCCTCCTCTACCGGCGTCGCCGGGCGATATCCCACGTCGCGCACCAGGTCCTCGACGTCGGCACAGGTGTCCGGCACGTCCCCCGGCTGCAGCGGCAGAAAGCGTTTCTCGGCCTTGCGTCCGAGACACTGCTCGAGCACCTCGATGTAGCGCAGCAGCTCGACGGGCCGGCGGTTGCCGATGTTATAGAGCCGATACGGCGCGCGGCTCGTGGCCGGATCGGGCGCGGCGCCGCTCCAGGCCGGATCGGGTTGGGCGATGCGCTCGCACACGCGCACCACACCCTCGGCGATGTCCTCGACGTAGGTGAAATCGCGCTTATGATTGCCGTTGTTGTAGACGTCGATGGGCTTGCCTTCGAGGATGTTGCGCGCGAACAGAAACAGCGCCATGTCCGGCCGGCCCCAGGGTCCGTACACGGTGAAGAAGCGCAGCCCCGTGCTGGGCACTCCGAACAGCGCCGCATAGCTGTGCGCCATCAGCTCGTCGGCCCGTTTGGTGGCCGCGTAGATCGACAGCGGGTGCGACGCGACACGGTGCGGGGAGAACGGCATGTCGGTGTTGGCGCCGTAGACGGAGCTGGTCGAGGCGTACACCAGATGCTCGACGCCGTTGTGCCGGCAACCCTCGAGCACCGTGAGAGTGCCGGTGACATTGCTGCGCACGTAGCTGAACGGATCCTTCAACGAATGGCGTACGCCGGCCTGCGCCGCCAGATGGATGACACGCGCGAAGCGCTCCTCGGCGAACAGGCGGGCGATCGCCGGCTCGTCGGCCAGATCCAGCCGCACGAAGCGGAAGCCGCGCTCCCGGCCCAGCATCTCGAGCCTCGCCTGCTTGAGGCTGACGTCGTAGTAGTCGTTGAGATTATCGAGCCCGACCACCTCGTGTCCGGCCGCGAGCAATTTGCGCGCCGTATGAAAGCCGATGAATCCCGCCGCGCCGGTCAGTAAGATTTTCATGGTTCGTGGATCGCCTCGTGACAGATGCCCGCGCCGTTGCGCTCAGGCTGACCCGTGCAGTGTACCGCCAGGGCACGGCGCCCGACGCCCGCCATGGGCGCCTCACCGCCCAGCGCGGAGCCGATGATTACTGCCGTCACCGGATTGACATCGGCATACGCGCCGACTCGCGTGGGCACGGGTGACGAATCAGCTCCGTGGAGGCGCCGAGACCGGACGGCGAGCCGGCCACGGCCCGGTACGGCAGCACACCCCGGGCGGTCCACGGCACCGTCACGGGATCGAAATGCCACGCCGGGCCCAGGAGCGGACCCATCACCGGCGGCGGGGCCGGCACCCGCCGCGCCACAGTCCCTGCCCGCACAAGTCCCTGCCCGCACATGAGCGCACCGGCGGCGCTGACGCGCACGGCCGCAACCACCCAGCGGCGCAACCGCCCGCGGCCGCCGCGGCCCGCGGCGGCGTGCGGCCGGTCACAGATCTGCAGTCCGGCGCCGGAGTTTTTGCGGCTCCGGCCGACATCTACAGAGATTGCGCCGCGACGATACCGTCGCCCGGGTTGACCCTATCCATGGAAATCTGGCTCCTCTCGCCAATGGTGCTCGCCGCCGCCGCCCTGCTCATCAGGCCGGCGCTGCGCCGGGCGTTCGGCGCGGGTAATGCCGCGCCGAAGGACTCGCCCGCTCCGGGCCGGATGACCTGCGCACCGTCCATACCGGCCCAGAGTTCGCTCGAGTCCGAAGCGGACGCGCAGGAGGCGCCACCGCCGATCCGCCGGCTCGAGCCTCACGAGGTCTTCGCGATGCTGCGCCAGGTCGAGTTGGGCATGAGCGTGCCTGAATTGCCCGCTCGAGAGCGCGACCAGCAGGTAGCGGCAGCTCTTGCCGTCATCGGCGACGCAGCCAGCGAACGGCGTCACTTCCCCCGCCGCCCCAACCTGCTGCCGCAACTGATGCACGCGATCAACGATGAAAGCACGGCGCGGCTTCAACTGGTGGCCATCATCGCGCGTGATCCGGCGCTGGTCGACAGCCTGCTGCGCATGGCCAACAGCTCGTTCTATCGGAGCAGCGCCCAGCCGGTCGAGTCGATCGAGCGGGCCGTGGCGATACTCGGCAGCGACGGTCTGCGCTCGGTGATCGCCACTGCGCTGCTGCAGCCCATCTTCGACGCCGCGGCGGCGCAGGACTTCCCGCGCTTCGCCCCGCTCGTCTGGGAACATGCGCTGCGTTCGGCGCAGGCAGCCCTGGTTCACGCCGCGGTGGCCGAGCGGACCGAGCCGTTCGCCGGCGAACTGCTCAGCCTCATCAGCGGTATGGCCGAGATCGTGCTGTTCCGTGCCGCCCGCGCGCAATGCGCCACCGCGGCCGGCAGCGTCCCGAGCGCCGCGGCGCTGATCGCCGAGCTCCTGCGAGTCCACGCCGGGGTACTCGCACAGCGCATCGCGACCGACTGGCAGCTCTCCGAGGCGGCGCGCGGCGCGCTCGGCGAGCAGAACGGACCCGCCCCGGCGTCGACCCCCCTCGGCCGCTCGTTACGCTTCGGGCGTCTCGCCGGAGCGCTGGCGGTGCTGCATGCCAACGGCGCGATAGATGCGGCCGCCGTACGCAGTTCCCTGCCAGAAAGCCAGCTGCCGGCGGCGCACGCCGAGATCCTCCTGGGCAAGCTGCTGCAGCCCCTGCAGGATCCACGCACCCGGGCCGCGCCGCGAAAACGGCGCTGAAAGCGCATCGGGGCCGCGGCGGTGGACAAACCCGCCCGAACCGGCGGATGATGGTTTCCAAGGGCTGCGGCTCGCTTGCGGAATGCCACTCATGAATCATGCCCTTCCCTATCTCGTGTGCACGCTCTCGGGCACCCTGCTCGGCGCATTGATCGCCTGGCTTCTGACCCACGTCTATGCGCGCCAGGCTCTGCGCGAGGCGCGCAGACAGCACGAAGCGGCGGAGCGCTACACTCGCATGCTGACCACGCTGCTGAAGAACTGGGAGAATCAGGGCCGTGTCGAGCTCTCCCGCGACGAGCACGGCGTAATCACCGGCGGACAGATCCTGCTCGAGACAGGCGACGCCCCGGCGCAGCGTTAGGCCTCACGCCTGCTCGAGGCGCACCGGGACGGACCGCTCGCCGCCCGGGGGGCGCCACCACGCGGCATACAACACCGGCGCCAACCACAGAGTCATCACCGTCCCGACGACGAGCCCCCCCATCACGGCAATGGCCAGAGGGCGCAGCAGATCGGTGCCGCGTCCTATGCCCAGAGCGATCGGCAGGAACCCCAACACGTCCGCGAGCATGGTCATGATGATCGGACGCAGCCGCTGGTGCGCGGCCAGCGCCACGCTCGCCGGCCGGGGCACACCGCGGTCGAGCTGATGGGCGCGGGAGAAGATCAGGATCACATTATTCACGGCGATGGCGAATACCAGCAACATGCCGAGGAACGCCGTGCTGTCGAGGTCGGAGCCGCTCGCCAGCAGCCCCACAAGGGTCCCGGCCGCCGTGAGCGCGATTGAGACGATGGCGACGATCGCCGCCTTCTGGCTGCCGAACTGATAGCCGAGCAGCACCAGCAGGATCAGCAGCGCCGCGCCCAGGATGATCAGCATCTGCCGGAAACTCTTCTGCTGCTCGCGGTAATAGCCGCCGATCTGGCTG
>JAJZZR010000317.1 GCA_021797465.1 Pseudomonadota bacterium
TCCGATCTTGCCCGAAGCGGGGACGCACCCGTCGCCGCTGGCGGGGAGCGACTCGTCCGCACCGACACTGCGGACGGCGTTCTATTGGGTGCAGCCCGGTGACACGCTCTCGGGAATCGCGGCGCGATACGGCCTCAGCGTTCAGGCCCTCGCGCGACTGAACGGCATCGAGCCCGGCAGCATGCTGCGTGCGGGGGAGCGGCTGCGGGTGCCCGGAACGGAATCGAATGCCCCGCTGTTGTCGTTCGGACCAGACTTTCCCTGTCCACCGGTACTGCAGTCCGCGGTCCATTTCTGGATCCGCGTTTACACCCAGGTCGGCACCAATGGGGGCTTCCTGCATGATCCGAACAACCTCGGGGTGGTTTACCAGACGGTGCATTTCCCGCCCGGGAGTTCCCCTTGGGAGCGTCAACACATCGTGGACGCCGACCGCGACCGGCTCGCTGCCGAACTGCGCCGCATCGCCGCCGGCGCTCGGCCGCTGACGCCGCAGGAGCGGCGTATCCGGGCCCTCTGGGGCCCGGGCGTAAGCTCGGCGCGTCTGCTGAGGGCGGCGGATGACATTCGGTTCCAGCTCGGGCAGTCGAATCGGTTCAAGTCGGGATTGATCCGTTCCGGTGCCTGGCAACATGCGATCGCCCGGGCGCTCGCTCAGCAGGGGCTGCCTCCCGAGCTCGCCGCGCTGCCACTGGTGGAGTCGTCCTACAATCCGCGCGCATATTCCAAGGATGGCGCGGCGGGCATTTGGCAGTTCATGCCGGGTACGGCGCAGCGCTTCCTGCGCATGAGCTCGGCGGTCGATCAGCGGCTCGATCCGTTCAGCGCCACGGTGGCGGCCGCGCAGCTGCTCGCCTACAACCACCGGATCCTGGGAACCTGGCCGCTTGCGATCACGGCCTACAACCATGGCCTCGCAGGAATGCTGCGCGCCGTTCGCACTGTCGGGACCAAGAGCATCGGCGCCATCGTGCAGCGCTATCGGACGGCCATGTTCGGATTTGCATCGCGTAACTTCTACGTGTCGTTCCTGGCGGCCCTGTACGTCGATGAGCATGCGCACCGCTATTTCGGCAATTTGCACGAGTTGCCCGAGGAGCGATTCCACGAACTGACGTTGCCCGGCTATGTTTCCATAGCTGCGCTCGAGCGCGCGCTCGATGTGCCGCTTGCCCGCCTGCGCGAGCTCAACCCGGCGCTTCTGCCGCCGGTGTGGGACGGCGAGCTGGATGTGCCCAAGGGCTATCGGCTCCGGTTGCCGGAGCAAGGGCCGATCTGGACTGTTGCCGATCTCATCCACCGTCTTGCTCCGGACGTATTGCTTGCGGAGCAACTGCGCCCAGCCATCTACCGCGTGCGATGGGGCGATACGCTCTCGGGCATCGCGGCACGCTTCGGGCTGAGCATCTGGGCGCTCGCTCGGTTCAATGACATCCAGGCCGACGGCATTCTGCGCGTCGGCGAGCGCCTGCGGCTGCCTGGGGCGGAACAGCCGCCGGCGCTGCTCGCGGCGAACACCGGGTCCGGGCCCGGACTGCCCGGGAGCTATCGCGTCCAGCCCGGCGATACGCTGTCGGGGATTGCCGCCCATTATGGCGTGAGCGTCTGGGCGCTGGCCCGGCTCAACGGTATTCAAGCCGACGGCATTCTGCGCGTCGGCGATCGCCTGCGGCTGCCAGCGGTGGGACAGCCGGCGGCCCTGCTGGCCGACGACACGGGAGCTACGCCTGGGCTGCGGACGGCGTTCTATCGCGTCCAGCCCGGCGATACGCTGTCCGGGATCGCTGTCCGCTATGGCGTGAGCGTCTGGGCGCTGGCTCGACTCAACGGTATCCAGGCCGACGACATTCTGCGCGTCGGCGAGCGTCTGCGGCTGCCCGGTGTGGGGCAGCCGTCGATCCTGCCGGCGGGCATCGTGCCAAGCCCGACCCGACCAGCCTCCAGCGACAATGTGGAGGCTCGGGGGCCCGGGATCGGCCCAAGCGGACACTCGGCGCTGAGTCTCGATCCAACCGACTATTCAGTGGCAGCGGACGGAACGATCCGGGTGGCCGCGGCTGAATCACTCGGGTACTACGCCGAGTGGCTCGGGGTCAGCGCCGTGGATCTGCGTCGGATCAATCACCTGCGCTTGGGACAACCGCTGCAGATCGGCGAGCGGATCCGGCTGGATTTCCGCCATGTGACGCCGGCACAGTTCGAGCGGCAGCGGGTGGCCTACCATCGAGCCCTCGAAGCGAGCTACTTCGAGACTCACCGTATCGATGGGGTATTTTCCTATGTGACGCGCGGTGGCGATTCGTTGTGGACGTTGACGCAGCGCTTCCCGGAACTGCCTGAATGGCTCCTGCGCCAGTACAACCCCCATACCGATTTCTTCGCGCTCAAACCCGGCACGCGCCTGATCGTTCCACGAATCGAGGCCGTGACCGCAGGAAGCTGAGCGCCACGTCGCGGGGCACGAAGCCCGGTACACCACCTGCCGCCGCTCGCGTCTATAATGAAAGCATGCGCCCTTCCACAATCATCCTGACGGCCGCGCTCGGCGCCGCCGCGGCAATCGCCCACGCGGCTCCCGGGATGGCGCGAGTCGCCCTGCAGGCCGACCCGCATCTTCCGAAGGTTCAATACGTGCTGGTGAAGAAGCACGAGCGGCGCCTGTTCCTCATGGACGGCAACGAGGTGGTGCGTTCATTCAAGATCCACCTCGGTCTCATGCCCAGGGGGCAGAAGAGACGGTCCGGCGATTTCCGGACCCCGCAGGGGTGGTACAAGCTCGTGCGGCGTGATCCGCGCAGCGAATTCTTCCTGTCCATCCAGATTTCCTATCCCGATCAGGCCCAGCGGGCCTTCGCCCGGGCGCACGGCTGGCGGCCCGGGGGCGAGATCATGATCCATGGCCTGCCGAACCGATTGACCGCCCCGTTGTCCTACTATCTGCACAGCGATTGGACCGATGGTTGTATCGCCGTCTCCGATGCCGACATGATGCAGATCTGGATGATGACCCGCGATGGCACGCCGATCGACATCCAGCCCTGAGCTTTCGCCCCAGCATGGAAGAGCACGATTCCGCGCCCGAGTTCGTCGAGGCGCGAGTTCATCCCCGAGGTAGTCTCGAGAACCTCTCCCAGGAGGAAATCGCCAAGCTGCTCGATTCCGGGCAGCGCGGGCTTTATCCGCTGTTCCGCCAATGCGCTCTGGCGGTGCTCAACAGCGGCGCCGAGACCGATAACGCCAAGGAAATCTTCGACCGCTACCGCGATTTCGAAGTGCGCATCAAGCGCCAGCCGTGGGGCATCCACCTGGAGATGCACCACGCGCCCGGTACCGCTTTCGTCGATGGCCAGATGATCCGCGGCATCAAGGAGCACCTGTTTGCGGTGCTGCGCGACATCGTCTTCACCTCGAACGAGGTCATGGATGCCGGCCGGTTCGACCTGACTGATTCCGGCTCGATCACCAACGCGGTGTTCCATATCCTGCGCAACGCGCAGCTGCTCGAGTTCAACACACATCCCAACCTGGTGGTGTGCTGGGGCGGACACTCGATCGGCAACGAGGAGTACAAGTATTCCAAGCGGGTCGGCTATGAGCTGGGCCTGCGCGGGCTCGATGTCTGCACCGGGTGTGGTCCGGGCGCGATGAAGGGGCCGATGAAGGGGGCGACCATCGGACATGCCAAGCAGCGCATCGAGCGTGGGCGGTACATCGGCATCACCGAGCCCGGCATCATCGCCGCCGAGCCGCCGAACCCCATCGTCAATCACCTGGTAATCATGCCGGACATCGAGAAGCGTCTCGAGGCGTTCGCGCGCTTCGCGCACGGCATCGTGGTACTCCCGGGGGGCGCCGGCACGCTCGAGGAGATACTCTACCTGCTCGGCATCCTGCTCGATCCGGCCAATCGCGATCAGCCCTTTCCCGTCGTGCTCACCGGCCCGCGCTCGAGCGCCGCATACTTCGAGCAGATCCGCCATTTCCTACGCGGCACGCTCGGCGAGGCGGCGGTCGGCCGCCTCAGCATCGTCATCGACGATCCGGCTGAGGTCGGCCGCTACATGGTGCGTGGCATCGAAGCAGTGCGGGAATTCCGCCGCCAACGCAAGGACGCCTACAACTTCAACTGGCTGCTGTCGATCCGGCCGCAGTTCCAGCATCCATTCGCGGTCACGCACCCGTCGATGCGTGCGCTCGACCTCGGGCGCGATCAGCCGGTGCACGAACTTGCGGCGAATCTGCGCCGCGCTTTTTCCGGCATCGTTACGGGCAACGTCAAAGAGCACGGCATCCGCGCGATCGAGCAGCACGGGCCGTACGAGCTCACCGGTGACCGCGGCATCATGCAACTGCTCGATCAGTTGCTCGGGGCATTCGTCGCGCAGGGCCGCATGAAACTGCCCGGAAGCAGCTACCGGCCGGTCTATCGGCTGGTCGCGTAGGCGCTCGAAGGGATCCCGGCGTCGGCGTCATACGACATAATCACGGACCTCGTTGCATAAGCCGAAGCATCCGCTCATTGGACTCCCGCGAGCCGAAGCGCCTGTGAACCAGTACCTGCGCCATGGGCGTGCGGAACGTACCCTGGACTCCCGTTGTCCGAGGTGCGTCCATGAGTTCATCTTTCAGGGAGCGCGGCGCTCCGCCCGAGGTGAAAGAGGAGCGGGCCGTCACAGGCTCGCCGCCCGAACCGTTTCCGACCTGGCTCGATCGCATGCAGAATGTTCGGGCACGTCACGAGGCGATCACGCGCAGTCTCAATACGTGGTCCAATTACAAAAATTGGGCCGAACGCATGCGCAGCACCTGGGCCGAGGACGCCCCCGACGCCAGCGCGGAGCCGCCCTCGGGCAAAAGCCCGGCGTCGCCCAATCACTGAGGACAGACCGATGGAATTCGTGATGCTCTGGTGGGACGAGCTGGACGATCTGGCGGCGCTGGTGCGTCACGTTACCCGCGAGGTGATGGCCGAGGTCGTGGCCTTGCCGCGGCGCCCGGCCTGGAGCAACGCAATTGAGCAGCTGCTGAGGCTACCGGCTTGAGTGAGCGGCCGGCGCGGCATGAATCCGCGCCCGTGCATTGAAAAACGCTTCGGCGTGCCCAAAATGGTTCGCTCCGCAGTGATCTAGGAGTGGACCGTGACCCCCCCCGCCGAGACCCCTTCCAGCCCCGCTTCAGACCGGCAGACGCACGGCTTTCAGGCGGAGGTGCGTGAGCTGCTGAAGCTCATGATCCATTCCCTGTACAGCCACCGGGAAATATTCCTGCGCGAGCTGATCTCCAATGCTTCCGATGCCAATGACCGGCTGCGCTTTGCGGCGATCAGCGCTCCGGAGCTGCTCGAGCGTGACGCGGAACTCGCGATTCGGATCGATGCCGATCCCGAGGCGGGCACGATCACCGTCGTGGACAACGGGATCGGCATGACGCGCGAGGAGGCGGTGGCGAATCTCGGCACCATCGCGCGCTCAGGCACGGCGGAATTCTTCCGCTCACTCTCGGGCGATCGGCAGAAGGATTCGCAGCTGATCGGCCAGTTCGGCGTGGGGTTCTATTCGGCATTCATCGTCGCCGAGCGTGTCGAGGTGCTCTCGCGGCGCGCCGGCGAGCCGGCCGAAGCCGCAGTCCGCTGGGAATCGAATGCCGACGGAGAGTTCACCGTCGAAAGCGTTACCCGCGAAGCGCGGGGCACAGCCGTGAAGCTGTATTTGAAGCCGGAGGCGAAGGAATTCGCGGACCCCATCCGGCTGCGCGGACTGATCCGGCGCTATTCCGACCACATCGCTTTTCCGGTGCGGATGCGCAAAGAAGGCGAGGCTTCGCTCGAGTACGAGACGGTCAATCAGGCGACGGCCCTGTGGGTGCGGCCGCGGGCCGAGATCAGCGAGGAGGAGTACCGTCAATTTTACCAGCATCTGGCCCACGATTTCAGCGAACCGCTCGCATGGAGCCACAATCGGGTCGAGGGCAAGCGCGAATACACGAGCCTGCTCTACGTCCCGGGTCGCGCACCGTTCGACCTGTGGCAGCGTGATGCGGCACACGGCCTGAAGCTGTACGTCAAGCGCGTCTTTATCATGGACGACGCCGAGCAGTTCCTGCCGCTGTATCTGCGTTTCATCAAAGGCGTGGTCGACTCGAGCGACCTGCCGCTGAACGTTTCGCGGGAACTGCTGCAGCGCGAGCCCGAGGTGGAGGCGATTCGCGGCAGTCTCACCAAGCGGGTGCTCGACATGCTCGCGAAGCTTGCCCAGGACGAGCCCGAAAAATTCGCCTCGTTCTGGAAGGAGTTCGCGCCGGCGCTGAAGGAGGGCGTCGTACAGGACGCGGCCAACCGGTCTACGCTGCTCGCGCTGCTGCGTTTCGCCAGCACGCACGAGTCGACCGATGAGCCCACAGTGAGCCTGGCGCAATACGTGGCGCGGATGAAGCCCGGTCAGGAGCACATATACTACGTCGTCGCCGAGAACGTCCGGGCGGCGCGCCACAGCCCCTATATAGAGCGGCTCACCGAGCAGGGGCTGGAAGTGCTGCTGCTCGGGGAGCGCATCGACGAGTGGATGATGGGGCAGCTGGAGGCTTTCGAGGGCAAGCGTTTCAAGGACGTCGCGCGCGGCGACCTTGCTCTTGGCCCGCTCGAGAACGAGGCGGACCGCAATCGGCGCGAAGCTGCGCTCAAGGAAAGCAAGGGTCTGCTGAAGCGCGTCAAGGACGCC
>JAJZZR010000110.1 GCA_021797465.1 Pseudomonadota bacterium
TACCCAGCAGGCTACCCGTATGGAAAATTCCCCAAGGGAAACCCGATGGCACAGGAGCACATGGGTTATCTGTACAGATTTGGCCTCGGCGTGCCGCAGAGCTACAAGCGCGCGCTCGTTTGGTATCGCAGGTCTGCAGCGCAACAAGGCGGTGGAGATGCGATGATGAGTCTTGCGTATTTCTACGAGCATGGCCTCGGGGTTCCGGTGAACTTCGAGCTCGCGTACATCTACTATGGACTTGCGCCGCAGGGCTTGGGACCTCAGTGCCATCAGTGCACGAAAGGCAACCTCGACGAACTCGCCAAGAAGATGTCGCCTCGGGAAGTGGTCGGAGCACAGGCAATCGTGTCCACGTGGCATCAGGGCATGCCGCTACCTACCGCGCACGGACTCTCAGTAATGGCCGACCACGCGGATAAGGTGATGGAGAAGTCTTTCTTCCCAGAATGACGGAGCCAAGTGTTTCGTCAGCGACGTTTCGTTCGATCCATACGCTCCCGTCAGCGCTCGTTCGACTCGATTTCCGGTGGAGGATTCGACTGTTCCTCCAAACCGAGCACTCTCCTGAGGCGTGCCTCGAGCGCTGCAGCGAGCGCCAAGGCGTCATTGAAAGCGTCCGCCGGATCCCGCACGAGTGCGGACTCCAGCGCCGATCGGGTCCGCATTGGCTTCCTCACGTGGTCAAGCCCTATGTCGCGTGGAGCTCAGGACTTGGCGTGTTCCTGCAGACGGTGCGGAATGGCTGGCGGAGCGCTCGGAAGGTGCCGGCATGCGCGCCGATTAGGTAGGCACGATGCGATTCCGATCCGAGCTAGTGCCATGGTTTATGGCGCTTGATGCCATAGCCGTCTATATGGCATGATACGCCATATGAAGGCTGTGCTCGCGTACCACGACAAGCAAGTGCTGCCCGATGGGACCCTCGTGGAGATGAAGATCTGGGAGGTCCCGAAGCCCGTGGCCGGCAGCGGTCATAGACTCAAGTACAGCCTGTTCTACGGACGGAAGGGCGAGCGAATCGTCAGCTACGACAATGAGCGCGGTAAGGGCGATCATCGGCATATCCGAGGCAAGGAAGAGCGGTACGCGTTCATGAATGTGGAACAGCTGATCAACGATTTTCTGGCGGATGTGCGTCGGGTGCGAGGTAAATCATGAGCAAGAAAGTCAAAGTGCATGTCGGTACGCTGGATGACATGGGCAAGCGCTTTGCGAGCGCTTGGCATCGGCTCGAGGGCGGTGAGCGCGTGCGCGAGCAGCACGTGACGTTCCCGAATCTATCGTCGATGATGAGTGCCCTCAGTGGCAAGCGCCTGGAGCTGCTGCGGGAGGTGCATCGTGAGCCCGCACCGTCGATCAAGGCGCTCGCGAATCGACTGGGGCGTGACTACAAGCGCGTGCACGAGGACGTTGAGACTTTGGCGGCTTCCGGCCTCGTGCAGCGTAAGGACGGTCAGGTCTCGGCTCCCTACGATGCGATCTCGGCCGAGATGCGGTTATAGAGGGCCTGCAGCAGGCGGCAGTGGCCCATTTCGCTTCTTGAGGTACGCGGGTGCTGACATACCGGCCTGTCGAGAATCGTCAGCCGATCTCGGTCACTGGGTCGAGACCACGACCGCCAAATCCGGGGATTGATCCGAGCGCGAATGAACCGCCCCTGAAATCCCGGAGGCAGCATCGTGGGACCGCACGGAGCAGCAGGAAATCTATCGAAAGACGAATGTTCGGACAGTCCATCGCCGTCCATTCGCAGCAACGTGCTGGGGTGGGGTACCGAATGGGGTATCACGGAGATTAGTTTGTAGAATAGCCAATTCAAATAACCAGTTATGGATCCATTCGATCCCCCGCCGCTCCACCAGTAAATTCAAAGAGTTGGGCACGGATGCCCAACAGTTTGGTAAATATTCGGTGAACCCGTGGGGTGCTTTCGGCTAATCGCGGAGTACGTCGCGTTGCGGGACAGCGGGTAGAGCCAGATGTCCTTGAGCGGCAAGGCGTGCTGGTGAGTCACGTCGAGCTTGCCGCGCCCTGTGGTCTGACCGACATGGACCCAGTTGGCAGCCTTGTAGCAGGTACCGCGATGACGCGGGGTCTCGACGAAAGTCTCGAGGAGCACGGGACGGTAGCCGTAGCGTTGCTGCCAGTGATGCGGCAGTTGTCGGGCGACGAGGGAGAGGATTTTGGAGGCGAGGCCCTTGGACTGGATCCAGGGGAGCACGAGGAAGCGTGCGTTGTTGATGACGAACTGCAGATTGCGCCGTCGCTGAGCCTCATCCCACCCGATGAAGCGCTCGCGCGCGGCGAGTTTCCAGGCGCCGGCTCCAAAGCTGATCAAGGCCACACGCAGCTCACCTGAGAAGATCTCGTAGCGCATCTGGCTGCCGGACAGCGGGGTGTAGCCGAGGTAGTGGTAACGGGCGATGTACTCGTTCCACAGTCGCGCCGCGGCGGGAGTGTTGACCGGATGCACAGTCAGGGAAGGCAGTTCGTGCACCGGCGCACTCAGCAACGGTTGCGGATCGCTGGCCGCGGTGAGCAGCACGGGCGGACGCCGTCCGTTCTTGGGATTCTGCGAGGGCGGCAGGCAGATCAGGCCGTCAGCCTGCATGCGCAGCAGCGCCACGCGAGCACTCATCGCCTTGAGCGCCCCGTTCGGTTGCCTTCACCCAAACATCTCACAGATCCGGCGCGAGAGCGGGGTGCGCTTGAGAGTCGGATTGCTCTCGATCAGCTCACGGATCGCCGCTACGTCCTCGGCACTGAAGTGCCGTCCGCAGTACACCCTCACCAGCTGTCCACCGGGGTGCGGCCCGGGGTGTTCTGGCACGGTGCCCGGCGCATCTGCGCCAAGCGCGCTGCGTCCATGCTCCAGGGCAGATACGGCTTCAGATCCGCCGGGGGACGGTTACCGGCGGCGGCACAGGCGTTGAGGTAGTCAGTCAGCCAGGTGCGCGGATTGATCTGCCAGCCCTTCATGGTCGTAAGCAGGCTGAACATCATCGCCGCGAGCTGCCCGGACCACTCGCTGCCGGAACCGTAGAAGTTCTTCCTGCCGACCACCGGTCCGCGCAACGCCCGCTCGGCGCTATTGTTATCCGGGGGCACGTCGCTTTCGATTAGCAGATACATGGCAAGCTTGCCATGTGCCCTGGTGGCGGATGAACTCTCGCAAGCCCTGCCAGTGCCGCTGCATGCTCGTCAAGAGCTTTCGCTGCGGCCCGGGCAGCTGCGGATCGGCGAGCCGCGCGGTGGCGCTCGCGCGCCATCGTGCGCAGGTCGCTGCGCAATTTCCCATGCAGCTGCCGATACGCAGGGCTCCTCGGGACCGCCTCGGCGCGCTCATCGTACAGTTTGAACAACTCCCCGACTCGATTGACCCAGCCCATCGCCCACTCTGCCAGGGGCGGGTAGTCGTTGGCTAGGGTGAGAAAATCCCGTCTCTGGTGAGACCAGCAAAACGACAGCACGATCCCCGGGTGCAGTCGGGAGAACTTCTTGCAGGCCCCATTGTGCACGGTGCGCTCTTTAACAATCTGGAGTAGGATCATGAGCCGGGGAAGACACGGATTACCGGACGGGATCTGACTTGAGGACTTCCTTGCTGTTCCTGTCGGCGATCCTGGCGGTTTGTCCCGCCATCGGCCTGTCGCACGACGACGTTCGAGAGGTGGTCGATGGCGTCATACGCCCGCTGATGAAAAAAGACGGGATTCCCGGCATGGCCGTCGGCGTCGTCATCGATGGACGTTCGCGGGTGTTCGATTACGGTGTGGCCTCGTTGCGCACACAAAGACCAGTCACTCCGGATACGTTGTTCGAGATCGGCTCCGCGAGCAAGACGTTTACCGCCACGCTCGTTTCATACGCCGTCGTGACGGGGCACATGGCCCTGGCGGATAAAGTCCGTCGGTACTTTCCCTCGCTGCGGGGCACGCACTTCGGCGATGAGGTCAACCTTCTCAATCTGGCCACTGACACGCCGGGTGGAATCCCCCTTCAGGTCCCACCCGATGTTCACACCCGCGCCGAATTGATGCGCTATTTGCAGGCATGGCGACCCCAATACCCGCCCGGAACGTATCGGACGTACTCGAATATCGGCATCGGGATGCTTGGACTGGCGGCGGCGCGAAGCCTGCACCAGAAGTTCGCCGTCGTGATGCGGCAACGCCTGCTGGCCCCGCTCGGACTGCGAAATACATTCATCGACGTTCCGCCCGCGAAAGCCGTGGACTACGCCGAAGGATACACAAGCGGCGGCAAGCCAATCCGCATGCGGCAGGGGTGTCTCTGGCAAGAGGCATATGGCATCAGAACCACGGCCGGCGATCTGGCGCGGTTCCTGCAAATCAATATGGGAATGATTCGAATCAATCGAACGCTTCAGCGCGCCGTCTTCGCCACGCACGTTGCCTATTTCACCGCGGGTGTACTCACCCAGGATCTGATATGGGAGCAATACCGCTTTCCCGTCGCGCAGAAGACGCTGCTCGAAGGAAACGCGCCGGCGATGCTGTTCGACGCAGTGCCAGCCACGGCACTGACCCAACCGCGGGCGCCTCAGGCGGATGCGTGGCTCAACAAGACCGGCTCGACGAATGGCTTTTCGGCGTACGTGGCATTCGTTCCGCAGAAGAAGCTCGGCGTCGTCCTCCTGTCCAACAGAAGCTACCCGATCGATGACCGAGTCACCGCGGGCTTCGACATCATGAGTGCTTTCTTGCCACACCACATTACGGCATTTAAACACCAGCCCTGATATCCGGGTTACCGCGTACCCAAACTGGGAGCGACTGGCGTATTCCTCTTCGTCTCACTTTGGCAGCGCTGCTCATGTGAGTCTCACCCGCTCGGCCCGTGCCTGTGCTTCCGAAAATATCTGCTATAAGCATCTCACCGAGATAAGACGGAAACACGTAGTTGTCGCCGTCTCATGCGGCGGACCAAGTTTTATGAAGGCTCTCTGTCGCCGCCCTGACCACTGCGTCGCGCTCGGGATTGAGGGTGACGACGGTGATCGGATTCCAGTTTCGGGTGTGCCGCGCCCAGCGCCGTGGGGCTCATGCCCTGGCTTGCGGGTAGAGCGCATGGCGAGCCTGCAGGACGGCGCGGTCCGCACCGGCATGCCGCCGTCGAGCTTGCCCATTCACGGGCTTGTTCGAGGTCCGCGAAGCCCTTCACCGGGAACTGTGGTCGGTACTTCGCCGTGCGTAACAGCGCCTCGACGAAGGCGTTGTCCTCGCTGACGCGCGGGCGGGAGTAGGAGGCTCTCAGCCCGAGCCAGTTCATCATGGCCAGGACCGTAGTGGCCTTGAGCGTCGAGCCGTTATCCCCGTGCAGCACGGGCTTGTAATCCAGCGTGTGCAGGTTCTCGGCGAGGGCCGTGCGGCGCAACAGGTTCACGGCGTGCTCGGAGTCGTCGGTCTCGTGGACCTCGAAGCCGACGATCTTGCGGCTGTACAGGTCCAGGATCAGGTACAAGTGGTCATGCCGCATTCGGCATGGAGATGGAACCAACGAGCCATTACCGTCGCCGGCAAGTACGTCATGTCCCAGCAAAAGACCTGCCGCGGCGCGGTGGCCACGTGCGTGCTCGGCGGACGGACGCGCTGGGGCGCTTTGGCGCGACCCCGATGGCGAGTCTGTCCGTGGGCCCTCAGCACGCGGCTGAGGCTCGATCCGCTGGCCACATAGACCCCTGCGTCGGCCAGCATCTGTACTCGAAGGTGACAGCGGAACAGCGCATGCACGAAGTCGAGCGTCTCCAGCGGCCGCGAACCGGACAATGCCCGGCTCGCGCCATTGGTTGATCACCGTACATTCTGTAACAATTCGCCGTTGCGCCGGGGCATCGGCCGGAAGATACTCGGTTCCGCGAGAGATCCTCTTCCGTAGACGTGCGAATCTAACAGGAGCCTGTCAATGAACCGCCGGTCACGTGCTTTGCCGCTCTACGTCCTTTCCGCGATTCTGGCCGCAACAGCCTTGCCGGCACTGGCGAGCAGCGCAAGCCATCCGCCGCTCACTCCCGCGCAGCGGATCGTGCGCATCCAGTCCCGCATAAGCCGCCTCGAGCATCGGGAAGCCGTTTTACGGTCCAAGGGAAAAACACAACGCCTTGCGAAGGTGCGGGCGCGAGTCGCGAGGCTCCAGGCACGGGTCGGCAAGTTGAAGGGCAAGACGGCGCGCCATTGAAGCGGACGGTCCACGCTCCCGCCAGCGCACTGGTGGCGGCGGTGGGCGATGCGAAGAACCTTAAAAACGGCCGACGGCTGGCTGCCGGGCTCGGCTTGGTGCGGAAGCGGCAGTCCAGCGGCGGCAAGCCGGTGCTGCTGCCAATCAGTAAGCGCGGTCGCGAGCCGATGGAGGCGGAAACTCATGCTTCAAGACACTGGTCGATCTTGTCGAAATAAAAAGGGGATGGTCTGCGGACTGATCTCGCTGCTCGTGTTGTGCGGGCTCGGGGTATTCTCCAGTCCGCGCGCGACAGCGGGAGTGGAATTCGCCTTCTCCGTGGGGGAGGGCATCAGTGCCGACTACCTGCCGGCGACGGCGGAGTTCGTCTATACCGGCAGTGGGCGCTATTACGAATGGTCCGGGAATGCCTGGCTGTACAGCAGCACTTATTACGGTCCCTGGCTGCCGCTGCCCATGACCATGGTCGTGCCACCGCCGTTGTTGTA
>JAJZZR010000257.1 GCA_021797465.1 Pseudomonadota bacterium
CCCGCTGAGCGAACCCTTCTTGCTCTTCCGTCAATCCCACTCGAGCGCCCCTTTCTTCCACTCGTAGATGAAGCCCACGGTGAGGATGCCGAGGAATATCACCATGGCAATCAGCCCCGCGACGCCGATCTTCCCGAGCGCGACCGCCCAAGGGAACAGAAACACCACTTCGAGATCGAAGACGATGAACAGAATCGCCACGAGGTAATAGCGCACGTCGAATTTCATGCGGCTGTCTTCGAATGCGTCAAAGCCGCATTCGTACGCGGAAAGCTTGTCGCGGTCGGCGGGATTGCGGGAGAAGAAGCGACCGATGAAGGTGCCGAGGGTCAGCATCACCAGCGCAACCGCGGTGGCGACGACGAGGAATATCAAGATCGGCAGATAATTGTCCAGCATGCTTCCTTCGCCCGGCCAGCTAAAAGCAAACAGAAGACCCTCCCGGTGTCTTCCCCTTCGAGCGCGTGCATTGTAGCAGCGTGCGAAGGCAATTTGGTGCCGACGGTCGGATTCGAACCGACACGCCTCGCGGCGCTAGCCCCTCAAGCTAGTGTGTCTACCAATTCCACCACGTCGGCAACGTCAATCAAAAGCCGCCGGCTCCGCCCGCCGATGCGGCCAGTATCACTTCGCCGGCGGCTGGCCCGAGCCGGATGGCTTGGCCGGCGAATGCGGGCTCTTCGGCGCCGCAAGGACCGCCGGCGCCGTCCGCTGCTCGGCGGCCAGATTCAGAATCGTCTTGTGATGCTCCTGCGTGCGCGTGCTGAGATACGTCAGCGCGACGCTGTTGAGCATGAAGATCGCGGCGAAGACCGCCGTGGTACGCGACAGGGCCGTGGTGGCTCCGCGCGCTCCGAACACCGTTCCGGATGCGCCCGCGCCGAAACCGGCGCCGGCATCGGCGCCTTGACCATGCTGCAGCAGCACGAGGATGACGACACACACCCCCGAAACCAGCTGAACGATCAGCAAAATGTCATGCATAGTGAAAACCGCTCACCGCGACCCGCATGCCGCCAGGATCGCGAGAAACTCCTCCGCATTGAGCGACGCGCCGCCGATCAGGCCGCCGTCGACATCGGGCCGCGCGAACAGCTCGGCCGCATTACCCGCCTTGACGCTGCCGCCATAAAGCACGCGAGTCGCGTCGGCTACTTTAGCATCCCGCATGCCGATTCGCTCACGAATGAACGCGTGGACCACCTGGGCCTGCTCAGGAGTCGCGCTGCGGCCGGTGCCGATCGCCCAGACCGGCTCGTACGCAATGACGGCCGCGCGCAACGCGGCCACTCCGCACAGCTCGAGCACCACGTCGAGCTGGCGGCCGACGACCTCCTCGGTACGGCCGGCTTCGCGCTCCGCCAGCTGCTCGCCGACGCACAGGATCGGCACCAACGACTTGGCCTGGGCCGCGGCAAATTTGCGCGCCACCAGCTGGTCGCTTTCGTGATAGATCCAACGCCGCTCCGAATGCCCGACGATGACGAAGCCGCAGCCGACGTCCTTCAACATCGCCGCGGACACCTCACCGGTGAATGCGCCCTGCGCCTCGGCGCACACGTCCTGCGCGGCCAGCTGGATGGGCGTATCGCGGACCAGACGCCCCACTTCCTGCAGATAGACGAATGGCGGACACACGAGGCACTCGGCGGCCGCGCCATCCGGCAGACCGGCCAGTAATTCTTCTACGAGGCGCGCGTTGTCCGCACGCGTCCCGTGCATCTTCCAATTTCCAGCTACGATGGGGCGGCGCATGCGCAATTCCCGACCTCTAACGGGGGCGGGATGATAGCGGCGCGCCCCCGGCAGCGCAACGCACAGCGCCCCAGGTCCACCGCTAGGGGACCGCGCCGCGCACCACTTCCGCCAGCTCGGCCGCCGCCGCCCGGGTCGGGCCCTCGTCGCGTCCCTCGACCATGACCCGGATGACCGCCTCGGTCCCCGAGGCGCGCAGTACTACCCGGCCCTGCCCCCCCAGGCGCTGCTCGACCCGCTGGACAGCCTCGCATACCGCGGGCACCCCGGCCGGATCGAAACGTTTGGCGACCTGGACGTTGAGCAGTACTTGCGGGAATTTTCGCATCGGCGCGGCGAGCTCGGCCAGCGAGCGGCCGCTCTGGCGCATCACCGCGAGCACCTGCAGCGCGCTCACCAGGCCATCCCCGGTCGTCGTCTTGTCGAGGCAGAGAATATGTCCTGAACTTTCCCCGCCGAGCACGCCGCCGGTGTCACGCAGCATCGACAGCACGTATCGGTCGCCCACCGGCGCGCGGCGGAATTCGACCCCCAGCTCGCGCAGGGCGACTTCGAGGCCGAGATTGCTCATCACTGTGCCGACCACCGGCCCCTGGAGCTGTCCGGCCTCGTGGCGTGCGCGCGCAATGACATACAGCAGCTGATCGCCATCGACGATACGTCCGAGGTGATCGACCATGACCAGCCGGTCGCCGTCCCCGTCTAGGGCGAGGCCCACGTGGGCGCGCACACCCGGGACGGTCAGTTGCAGCAGCTCCGGGTGCAGCGAACCGCAGCCGTCGTTGATGTTACGGCCGTTCGGCGAGCAGCCGATCGGTACGATCTCGGCCCCGAGGTCGGCCAGCACGCGGGGCGCGACCTTGTACGCCGCTCCATTGGCGCAATCGATCACGATCTTGACACCCGAGAGCTCGACGCCGTCGGGAAGCGTCCCGGCGCAGAATTCCTGGTAATGGACGCGGGAGCGGTCGACGCGCACGGCCTTACCGAGATTGCGCGAGGAGCGGGTCAGCACCGGTTGGGCGAGCTCGACTTCGATGCGCGCCTCGAGCTCATCGGAGAGCTTCCCGCCGCTGCCGTCGAAGAACTTGATGCCGTTGTCGTCGTACGGGTTATGTGAGGCGCTGATCACGACTCCGAAATCGCACTCGAAGCGGCGGACCATATACGCGATGCCCGGCGTCGGCAGCGGTCCGATCAACATCACGTTCACGCCCGCGGCGACGAATCCAGCCTCCAGTGCCGATTCGAACATGTAGCCGGAGAGGCGCGTGTCCTTGCCGATCAGTACGGTGCCGCCCTCCGGAGCGAGCACCCGTCCCGCGGCGCTGGCCAGGCGCAGCGCGAAATCCACCGTCATGGGATCCTCTCCCACGCGGCCCCTGACCCCATCAGTCCCGAAGTATTTCCTGCTCACGTGTTCCGCCTCGCCATCACGATCTCCTCGCCAGCCGCATTATCGGCCATCGGCTTGCCGGGGAGCCAGCACAGAGCGCACGGCTGTGAGCGGGCCTGGACTTTGCCGCGCCGGCAGTCGCCCTCGTCTCGGTGCCCCTCGCCGGTGGCAGCGCCGAGATACAGTCGGTGCTCAAGCCGCAGTGGGAAGAAGCTGAAGTACGCCGGAATTTCGCTCGGTATCCGAGCCGCAGCATGGCGCCTTTCAGCCGTAGCCTCGGCTATGCGCCGTGCTCGATCCACAAGCACACGCCCCTCCACGGTGAGCACCGTGTGCAACCGAAACTTGTAGATCGAATAGCCAGCGTTGACCGCGTCGAGTTGCGCGATGGAATACGCGTGGTAGCGGCGCTCGAGGTCGGGCCCGACTTTACGTGCCGCTCGGCACAGCGCCCCATTCGATCCGCAATAGCGCAGCTTCACCGGATACTGATACCGGAAGCGGATCGACACCGGACAGAGCCGGGCCCATTGGCCAGCTTGCCACGGCGCGATGAACATCGCCTCATCCCGTTCAACCGCAGCGGAAAGTACTCAACGCGGCCCAGCCGGAAGTGTCTGAGCCAGGCTGGCGAGGGACCCGGTACCGCGACCAGGCTCCTCGCAGTCGCGATGCGCTGCGCGTAATCGATCAGCAACCAGGCCCGCACGCCAAGCGAATCGTCGAACCGCACTCGCTCGCCAGGCGCGAGTTCAGTAACGGCATCGACCGCGTTGACAGCGTAGAGCTGATACCGACGCCCCACCGCGGGACCGATCTCGCGCGCCGCCGCGCATATGGTCCGCTGCGCGCCGCAGTAGAGTTGCCGAGGCACCCTCGACCGATATGTGCAGCGAATCACGACGGCGGATCGTGCCCCCGCAATCGAGAAGACCGCCGCGAGCGCGTGGGATTCCTACTGCGCTGGCGGCGGGCGCGCCGCGACCGCCGCCAACACCTTCAACGCATCGACTGTGGCGGCGACATCGTGAACCCGCAGAATGTTCGCGCCGCGCTGCGCGGCGATGAGCGCGGCGGCGACGCTGCCGTACACACGCTCGCCGGGGGACTTGCCCGTGAGCGCACCGATCGAGGCCTTGCGCGAGAGCCCGGCAAGAATGGGCAGTCCATCGACACCGATCTCGCTCAGGCGGCGCAGCAGCGCGAGATTGTGCTCGAGCGACTTGCCGAACCCGAAGCCCGGATCGAGCACGATGCGCGCAGCGGCGATTCCCGCGGCCCGACAGGCATCGCGCCGCTCCGCGAGAAACGCGCGCACCTCGCCCACCACGTCGATGTAGTGTGGTTCGCGCTGCATGGTGCGCGGCTCGCCTTGCATGTGCATCAGGCAAACCGCGCAGCCGGACTCGGCGGCCGCCTCGAGCGCTCCGGGGGCGCGCAGCGCGTACACGTCGTTGATGAGATCCGCCCCCGCGGCAGCTGCGGCGCGCATGACCTCGGGCTTGCTGGTATCGATGGAGAGGATGGCGCGGGTACGCGGCCGCAGCCGCTCGAGGAGGGGCAGGACGCGCTGAAGCTCCTCCTGTGCCGTCACCGGCGCGGCGCCGGGCCGGGTCGATTCCCCGCCGAGGTCGATGATCGCGGCCCCTTCCGCCTCGATCGCGAGCGCCCGCGCCAACGCCTGGTCAGGATCTAGATACCGGCCACCGTCGGAGAACGAGTCCGGCGTGATGTTGACCACGCCCATCACGACGGGGCTTGCCCACTCGAGCGACCGCCCCCCACAGCGCAGGACCGTGTTCACGCCGACATCCGCCGAGGCTCGGGCGCACAAAAGCCCCGGCCGCGACGCGTTCAGCTCGCGGGTGAGCCGAGCGGGGCGCCGGGCAAGGGTCCGGGCGCCGGCGGCGGCGGGCGATGCGACATGGTGTCGTCCCATCCGCTTGGCGGCTTCGGCACGCGGCCCGCCATGATGTCCTTCAGCTGATCTTCCTCGATGGTCTCGTACTTGATCAGCGCCTCGGCCATGGTATGCAGCTTGTCGAGCGCGGCGGTGAGGATCTCGCGGGCGGTCTTGTAATTGCCCTCGATGACCCTGCGAACCTCCTCATCGATGGCGTGCGCGGTCACATCCGAGACCTGCTTGTGCTGCGTGACGCTGCGGCCGAGGAACACCTCTCCGGTCTCCTCCGAGTAGGTGAGCGGCCCGAGCTTGTCCGACAGCCCCCATTTGGTGACCATGTTGCGGGCCAGTTCCGTCGCCCGCTCGATGTCGTTCGAGGCGCCGGTGGTGACCGCCTCCGGGCCGAAGATCAGTTCTTCGGCAACGCGCCCGCCGAACAGCGTGGCAATGGTGCTCTCCAGGCGCCGCTTGGACATGCTGTAACGGTCCTGCTCGGGCAGGAACTGGGTCAGGCCCAGGGCGCGCCCGCGCGGGATGATGGTCACCTTGTAGACCGGATCGTGCTCGGGCACGGTCATCCCGACGATCGCATGTCCGGCCTCATGGTAGGCCGTCATGCGCTTCTCCTCCTCGGTCATCACCATCGAGCGCCGTTCCGCGCCCATCATGATCTTGTCCTTGGCGCGCTCGAACTCGTCCATGCCCACGATGCGCTTATTGGCACGCGCGGCGAACAGCGCCGCCTCATTCACCAGATTGGCGAGATCCGCGCCGGAGAACCCCGGCGTACCGCGCGCGATCAGCGCCGGCTTCACATCGTCACTCAGCGGCACGCGCCGCATGTGCACCCGCAAGATCTGCTCGCGGCCGCGCACATCGGGCAGAGGCACCACGACCTGCCGATCGAATCGGCCGGGACGCAGCAGCGCCGGATCGAGCACATCCGGGCGATTGGTCGCCGCGATGACGATGATGCCCTCGTTGCCCTCGAAGCCGTCCATCTCGACCAGCAGCTGATTCAGGGTCTGCTCGCGCTCATCGTGACCCCCGCCGAGGCCCGCGCCGCGGTGACGGCCGACCGCGTCGATCTCGTCGATGAAAATGATGCACGGCGCATGCTTCTTCGCCTGCTCGAACATGTCACGCACACGCGAGGCGCCGACGCCAACGAACATCTCCACAAAATCCGAGCCGGAGATGGTGAAGAACGGCACCTTGGCCTCGCCGGCGATGGCCCGCGCCAGCAGCGTCTTGCCCGTACCCGGCGAGCCGACCATCAGCACGCCCTTGGGGATCTTGCCGCCGAGCTTCTGGAACTTCCCGGGGTCCTTCAGGAAATCGACGATCTCGCCCACCTCCTGCTTGGCCTCATCGACTCCGGCGACATCGGCGAAGGTGACGCTCACTTGATCCTCGCCGAGCAATCGCGCCCGGCTCTTGCCGAAGGACATCGCTCCGCGTCCTCCCGATGCGCCCTGCATCTGCCGCAGCATGTAGGCGAACAGGACGACCAGCACCAGCACGGGCAGCAGCTGGATGAGGATCTGCTCGAGAATGCCCTCGCCCTTGGGCGGCTTGCCGGAGATGTCGACGTTGTGCTGCTCGAGCGCGCCGATCAACGCCGTGTAGTTC
>JAJZZR010000222.1 GCA_021797465.1 Pseudomonadota bacterium
CGATCTAGAAGTTGTTGTGAAAGATGGGGCATTCGGCGTGCAACCAGCGCATCCGCGGCAGCTGCCGTGCCAACGCGGCGAAGTATTCGGTGTTATCGATGCCACCGAAGGCGCGCTGGTAGGCGCACAACACGTAATCGAAATGCTCGATGATCGGCGCGACGATATCGCGCACCGCCATAGGTGTTTCGCTGAGCGACCAGGTCGCCACGAACAGCGATGGTCCGTCCTCGGCCGCACGCGCTCGAATCGCCGCCGGCGTCTGCGCATCGCCGGAAACGAGCCAGGACAGGTTGCGCGGCGGCTCGTCCGAGTCAGCCTGCGGAAAGACGTTGCGCAGATAGAACCTCTGCAACGCGCACATCACCGGAATATCCCAGATCACGTAGGGATCGCGGTAGCCCACGTTGCGCAGCAGCCGGAAGAAACTGCCGTATCCGGCGCCGAAATCCACCACCAGCCGCAGCGCCGCCAGATCGATGTCGGTGGCCTCGAGCAGCCGGACCAGGTGATAGCCGTGCTGGACCAGCAGCGGACTGCTCAACGGGTAATACGGATGGACCAGCGGCTGGCCAACCGGCGACTCGGTCAGCGCCCGCTGCAACGCCGGCGAACAGCGCGGCGAGGCGAGCACGTGACGCAGATACTCGCCCGAGTGGCTGCGGATGCGCGGATGGACCGTCTTGGCGATCGGCGGCAGGCGCAGGAAACGATCCGGGCCACCGCCGCGCAATGCGGCGGCGATCGACGCCGCGAGCGGCCCCCATTCTCCGGCGGCCGCGCCGGCGGCACTCAACCCGGCGAGCAGCTCATCGGCGTAGCGCAGGCGCGGCGGCGGATACTCGCCGAGAATCTTGGCCGCGATCCGTCGCACCCCCGTACGCGCCTTGCCGCGAAGCCCGCTCATCACTCGTTCCGGCAATCCGAATTGAAATCGTCGCGCACCATCGACCCATTGTTCCCGGCCCCGCGGTTGAGGGAGCTTACCAGAAGCCGCTGCGGTGAAATCCGCCGTCCCCGGGAAATTCGCGCGATTCACAGGAGCCTCATGAGCGCTTGCGCCGTGCCGCGCGCCCCACGCCCGCGCGAGCTCCCCGGCCCCGCACGGCGCGGCGCGCCGGCGCCGCGTCCGACACACCAGTGAAGCCCCCGCGCGTCAGCCGCTGATCCGGCCGCAGCAGCCCCATACGCTCGAGCCTGGCCTCGATCGCTCGCAGCGTGCGGCCGTGCTTGTCGGCGAGCGCCGCGGGCGACTCGCCCGCGCGGAAGCCGGCGGCCAGCTGCGCCACTTCGGCCTCGCTCCACGGGCGTCCGACATTGCCCGGCAGCTGCGCGCGCCGCTGCGCGCGTGCCGCCGACTGCTCCAGCGCCGCGGCCGCGGCCAGCAGCGCCCGCAGGACGTCGGCGCGGTGCAGCGCCGAATCGGGCGCGAGCGGCTCGCCGGTGTGGGGATCGAGACCCTGAATGAGCGCATTCAGAATGTCGATCGGTCGCGCTGGCGTCATGAGACCTTCCTTCGACGGCTGTGGCGTCGGCGGCAGTGTCCCGCCCCGAGGGCGGATCGACCAGCGCATTTGCCTGCGCGTTGCGCCAGATTTGCCCACCGCGGCGCACCGCCCGTACAGTGCGCTCTCCGCACTTGATCTCCGCACTTGAGGATGCCCGCACGATGCGCGTCTTTGCCTGGTTCATGCTTCTGATCGCCTTCAGCCTCGCTTGCATGGCTGTATTCACCTATCCGGCGTGGCTGCTGCTGCATCCGCACTTCAACTTTCCCTTTCAGCGCATCGGCGAGCGGATCGGGATGCTGGGATTCTTGCTCGGCTTTCTGCTGATCGCGCGCCGCCTGCGGCTCGGGGACCGGGTCAGTCTGGGATTCGGCGCCCCGCGCCGGGTCTATCTGCGCGAGTACGGTATCGCTCTGGTGATCGGCGCGCTCACCATGGCGCTGGTGGTGGCCAGTATGGCGGCGCTCGGCCTGCTCGACTGGCAGCCGGCGGCGCGCTACGGCGCCGGGGCGCTGGCCGCCCTGATCGCCAAGCGGCTGCTGAGCGGCGTGGCCGTCGGACTGATCGAGGAAACGGCGCTGCGCGGAGTGATGTTCGCCGGCATTCAACGCGAATCCGGCACGCTGCTGGCGATCGTGCTGACCTCGATCATCTTCGCGGCGACGCACTTCCTCGGCGTGGCGCATATTCCCTCGGACGCGGTCACGCCGTGGAGCGGCGTGACGGTGCTGCAGGGCACGCTGCGCGCCTTCGAGAACCCGCTCGGCAACGCCGACGCGTTCCTGTGCCTGACCGCGATCGGCGTCGTGCTCGCGAAGGTCCGCTCGATCACCGGCAACACCGCCGCAAGCATGGGGCTGCACGCCGGATGGGTCTGGGTGATGCTGGTCGTGCATGGTCTCTCGCGACCCAACATCACCTCGCCGCTGAGCTTCCTGCTCAGCCACCACGACGGGTTCACCGGCTGGCTGGTGCTCGCCTGGGCCGTGGTGTTGGGCTGGGGACTGGCACGCTTCTACACTGCCCGCGCGCGCGCGGCGGGCGCCGCCGCCTAGCCGTGTGGCGACCGATCAGTCCCGTGCTCAAGCTCGCGAATCAGTTGCTCGTGCAGGCCGCCGAAGCCGCCGTTGCTCATGATGAGCACGTGATCGCCCGGGCGGCTGGAGGCGGCCAGATCCCGCGCTAGCGCCGCCACGTCACCGCGAGCCTGCGCCCGGCCCTGCAGTGCGGCCAGCACCGGCGCCGCATCCCAGCCGAGGTCCGGCGGTATGTACAGCCAGACTGCATCGGCCTCGGCCAGTGACGCGGCGAGCACGTCGCGATGCACGCCCATGCGCATCGTGTTCGAGCGCGGCTCGAGCACCGCGACGATGCGCGCAGCGCCGACGCGCCGCCGCAGACCATCGAGGGTGGTGGCAATGGCCGTGGGGTGATGCGCGAAGTCATCGTAGACCCGCACACCGTTGACCTCGCCGCGCAGCTGCATGCGCCGCGCCACTCCCCGGAACGATCCGAGGGCATCGATCGCGCGGGCCGCCGGCACGCCGGCATGACGCGCCGCGGCAATCGCCGCCAGCGCGTTTTCCATGTTGTGCGCCCCGATGAGGTCCCACTGCACGGTGCCGCAGGGCTGGCCCTGCTCGAGGACCTCGAAGGCCGAATAATCAGCCGCCGCTCCCGTGGGGCGCGCGCTCCAGTAAGCGTCGGGGCCCCCTTCGCGCGCGAAGCCCTCGAGCGGCGTCCAACATCCCATCTGCAGCGTCGCGCGTAGGTTCAAATCACCGGCGTTCCACACGATGCGCCCGGCGCCGGGCACGGTGCGCACGAGCTGGTGGAACTGCCGTTGGATCGCGGCCACGTCGGGATAGATGTCCGCATGGTCGTACTCGAGGTTGTTGAGGATCGCCGTGCGCGGCCGGTAGTGGACGAACTTGGCGCGCTTGTCGAAAAACGCGGTATCGTATTCGTCGGCCTCGATCACGAAGAACGCGCCCGTGCCGAGTCTCGCGCTCGTCGCGAAATCCGCCGGCACGCCGCCGATGAGAAAGCCCGGCGCGAGTCCGGCGTGCTCGAGGATCCAGGCGAGCATGCTGGTAGTGGTGGTCTTGCCGTGGGTGCCGGCCACGGCCAACACCCAGCGCTCGCGCAACAGCTCGCGCGCAAGCCACTCCGGACCCGACACATAGGGGAGCCCCGCATCGAGCAGCGCCTCGACCACGGGCATCCCGCGCCGCATCACATTGCCGACCACCACCATGTCCGGCCGCGGATCGAGCTGATCGGCTTCGTAGCCCTCGATGAGCTCGATGCCGAGCGCCGCGAGCTGTGTGCTCATCGGCGGGTAGACGTTGCGGTCCGAGCCGGTCACGCGATGGCCCGCCGAACGCGCCAGCGCCGCCAGACCGCCCATGAACGTGCCGCAGGCACCGAGAACGTGAACATGCATAATAAGACCCATTGTACCGATGGCCGTACCGTGCACCCAGTCACCTCACCCGAAGAGCTCGCCGAGATCGCCGACCGGCTCGCGCCACAGACGGCCATTGGACTCGACACTGAATTCCTCCGCGAGCGCACCTACCACGCGCAGCTGTGCCTGCTGCAGCTCGCGTGGCCCGGCGCAGCCGCGTGCGTCGATCCTCTGGCGGTGACGGACCTCGCGGCGTTGCACCCCACACTGACCGCGCCACCGGCGGTCAAGATTCTGCATGCCTCGCGTCAGGATCTCGAGGTGCTGCTGCCGGCCGTGGGGCCAGTGCGCCCGCTGTTCGACACGCAGATCGCCGCCGCGCTGAGCGGGGAAAGCGCCCAGATCGGCTATGGTGAGCTGGTCCGGCGGCTGCTCGGCGTCGAGCTGGCCAAGGCGCACACACGCGCGGACTGGTCGCGCCGGCCGTTGTCGGCCGAGCAGATCGAGTACGCCCTCGATGACGTACGGCATCTGTTGGCGCTCAAAGAGGCGCTGGAAGAGCGGCTCGAGCGTCTTGGCCGCCTGACCTGGCTCGCCGAGGAGCTCGCCGCGCTCGAGGACCCCACGACACTGGCGGTCGATCCGGATCAGGCCTGGCGGCGGTTGAAGGGCTTGAGCGGGCTCGATCCGGGACGTCAACGCCTGCTGCGCGCGCTCGCCGCCTGGCGCGAGCGGCGGGCGCTCGAGCGCAATCGGCCTCGGGGCTGGATTCTCGAGGATGGGTTGGTGCGGGAGATCGTGCTGCGCGTCCCGCGCACACCGACGGCGCTCAGCGCCCTGCCCGGCATGCCGGCCGGTCTGATCGAGCGCTCCGGCGCGCAGATACTCGCGCACGTGCAGGCGGCGGAGATTCCCGATCCGCCCCCGCCAGTGAGCCGACCGAGGCCCGACCCGCTGCGAAACGCCCAGTTGAAGCAGCTCGGCGCGGTGCTACGGGACGCGGCGGCCGAGCTGGGCTTGAGTCCTGAGGTTCTGGCGACGCGCCGCGACCTCGAGCAGCTCGCCGAAGGTCGGGACGACACCGCGGTGCTGCGCGGCTGGCGCCGCGAGGTGGTCGGAGTGCGATTGCTCGCGGCGCGCTGAGGCGCCTACCGGGGCAGCACGGCTTCCAACCGGCGAGACACTTCCGCCACGTCCCCCTGGGCATCGATGCTGCGCAGCAAGCCTTGCGCCGCGTAGTACTCGATCAGCGGCGAGGTCTGCTGATCATAGACCCGCAGGCGCTCCGCCACGGTCGCCTGGTTGTCATCCGGCCGCTGAAACAGCCGATGCGGCTTGCCGGTGTTCGGGCAACGCTCCTGCTCCAGCGCCTCGCGCGGCGTCGTCAGCAGATTGACCACCCGGCCGCAATCGCTGCACGTGCGCCGTCCGGCGATGCGCCGGGAAAGCTCTGCGTAGTCCACTTTCAATTGCACGACCACATCGAGCGGTTGACCAATCTGCTGCAGCAGGGTATCGAGCGCGCGGGCCTGGGCGAGGTTGCGCGGAAATCCATCGAGAATGAATCCACGCCCCGTGTCAGGCTCGCCGAGACGCTCGCGGATCATGCCGAGCACGATCGAATCCTCGACCAGCCGGCCGGCGGTCATGGCCTCCTTGGCCTGAACACCGAGCGGCGTGCCCTCAGCCACGGCGGCGCGCAGCAGATCACCGGTGGATACCTGCGGAATACAATGCTGCTCGACCAGCCGCTGTGACTGTGTACCCTTACCCGAGCCTGGGGCCCCCAACAGGACGATGCGCATGAGCAAGACAGTCTTCAGCGTGAAAGGTTTTCCACCATACCGGGGCGTCACGGATGGGTCAAACGCAGCGCACGCCGGCCGGCGCTGCGCTATCCTTGAGCACGACTCAGCCATTGACGAGCGCGGGGCCCCGTCATGAAGAATTCCGGAAAGAGAAACGCCTTCTACGCCCAGTCGGGCGGCGTCTCTGCTGTAATCAATGCGTCGGCGTGCGGCGTCATCGAGACTGCGCTGCGCCGAACCCGGCACATCGGCAAAGTGTACGCCGGGCGCGACGGCATCATCGGCGCGCTCACCGAGGATCTGATCGACGTCGGGCGCGAGGGCGCCGCCACGATCCGCGGCCTGCGCCACACGCCCGGCGGAGCGTTCGGCTCGGCGCGCTTCAAGCTGAAGAGCATCGAGCACAATCGCGCCGAGTACGAGCGACTGATCGAGGTGTTCCGCGCCCACGACATCGGCTACTTCTTCTACAACGGCGGCAATGACTCGATGGACACCGCCCTGAAAGTCTCGCAGATCGGCCAAGCGCTCGGCTACCCGGTGATCTGCGTCGGCGTGCCGAAGACCGTCGACAACGACCTGCCGCACACCGACTGCTGTCCCGGCTTCGGCTCGGTGGCGAAATACGTAGCCGTCTCGACCCGCGAGGCGGCTCTCGACGTGGCCTCCATGGCGCGCACCTCCACCCGGGTGTTCGTGTTCGAGGTGATGGGCCGGCACGCCGGCTGGATCGCCGCGGCCGCCGGACTCGCCGGCCGCAAGCCGGGCGAGCCCCCGCACATCATCCTGTTTCCCGAGATCCCCTTCGAGCCGGAACGCTTTCTCGAGCGGGTCGAACAGTGCGTCACGAATTACGGCTACTGCGTCATAGCCGTGTCGGAGGGCGCCGCGTACCCCGATGGGCGATTTCTGGCGGAAGCCGGCACCCGCGACGCGTTCGGCCAT
>JAJZZR010000285.1 GCA_021797465.1 Pseudomonadota bacterium
TGATCTTCGGGTCGATGCCGCCGGCGTCCACGAGTCCCGGGCCATCGGTCATATCCGCGGCCAGAAAATGATCCGCGGGCGAGAGCACGAGCGTCCGTCCGCGCGCGTCAAACAGCACCCAGGGACCTTGTGCGCCGAGGGCGCCGAACTCGTAGCGGGCGAAGGTGTTCACACCGTAGCTGAATCGGGTCAGCCCCGCGGGCAACGCCCGAAACGCCGGGAACACTCCGGTATTGCGTCCCGCCGTAATGCGCTCATCGCGGAACAGCACCAGCGGCCGGCTCGAGTACACACGAATCACCGCGGCCTGCGCGCGAGTGCGGGCGATCAGCTCCCGCCAGGGACCGAGCGCATCCGTTCCGGAGCGTCGGACCAGCGAGCGCGGACGCTCGCCGAGGGAGCCCTGCAGATCCCAGCCGGTGCGCAGGTCGCGGACACTGTAGCCGCCGGCGGCGCTGACAGCGGCTTTAACGGTTGGTGTCTCGACGACAAGCGAGCGCGCGAACGCGGGCGCGGACAGGACTGTCACGGCGACGAGCGCCGCGCAGAACAGGGACTTCGAGCCGATCGCCATCGCCCACCCCCCTCGAGCCCAACGGTACGAACGGCGCGCCCGCGTCGCACACCGGCGCAGATCCGGCAGCGGCCACCGTACCGGAGTGACGACGCCGGTTCAAGACCCGCGCCGTCCAATGCGGGAATATCACACCGGCGTATGACCACGGGGCAGTGTCGCGGATTGCCACGAGGATCCGGCAGGCGCAAGAAACCTGAGCGTCCAAGGGCGAGCACGGACGCTGCCCGAGCGAAGGATACCTACCGCTGCAATGGCATGGCGAAAGGCAATTTGCCCGGCACCGCCCTAGAGCACCTGGAAGCCCTCGGCAAAGGGCTGCTGCGGATCGATCCACAGCGTGTTGTATCCGGTCGCCCACGCCGAGCCCTCGATCGAGGGAATGATCGCGGCGGTGCCCGCCAGATCGAGCCTCTCGAGCACCCGTCCGGTGAAGCGGCTGCCGATGATGCTCTCGTGCACGAACTCATCGCCCGGCTGCAGCTCGCCGCGCGCAGCGAGCTGCGCCATGCGCGCGCTGGTGCCGGTTCCGCAGGGCGAGCGGTCGATGGCCCGCTCGCCGTAGAACACCGCATTGCGGGCGTGCGCGCCGGGGCTGCGCGGCCGATCCGTCCACATGACATGACTGACGCCGCGGATGGTCGGATCCAGAGGGTGCACGGGCTCGTAAACCGCGCGCACGCGCTGGCGCACCAGAGGACTCAGGCGCAGCAGCGCCGATGCGCCCAACGCATCGAGGCCGGCGAATCCCGGCTGCGGCTCGATGATGGCGTAGAAGTTGCCGCCGTAGGCGACGTCCAGTCGCAGCCGGCCGAGATCCGGCACCTCGATATCGAGGGCGGCCCTGGCCAGATAGGACGCCACGTTGCGCACGGTGACACGGGTGACCTTCTCGCCTTCGACCGCATACTCGACGCCGAGAATGCCGGCCGGCGCCTCGAGCAGGAGCCGTCCGGGCACACGCGGCCGCAACAGGCCATGCTCGATCGCGAAGGTCACCATGCCGATCGTGCCGTGGCCGCACATCGGCAGACAGCCGCTGGTCTCGATGAAAAGAAGGGACGCATCGTGCCCGCTCGCGAGCGGCGGCAGCACGAATCCACCCGACATCATGTCGTGCCCGCGCGGCTCGAACATCAATCCGCGGCGGATCCAATCGAAGCGGCGCTGAAAGTCGGCGCGCCGCTCGCTCATGGTGCGCCCCTCGAGGAAGGGCGCACCGCCGGCCACCAGCCGCACCGGGTTGCCGGCGGTATGGCCATCGATGCAGAAGAACACGGACCTCATGCGCACCCCCGCACGGCCCGAGGCCGAGCGCACGCCAGCGAGCCCGACGATCCTCGGGCGCACGCAAAGTCCTCGAGCCGGAAATTCAGCCATCTATCGTATACGGTATATACTCCTGTGCAAACGAGCGCCCCGAGGGGGCTCGCGTCCCGATGTTCGGCGGAAAGTAGACAACACATTGACGACATCCGGCAACGCGAACGCGAGCACTGCGGGGACCGAACCGGGGACGCGAACCGTTCTGCAGCGCGCAATCGCGCCTCGATCGAGGCGACTGCACCCAAGGCGCCCGGCCGACAGAAGATCGATCGGGTGCTGCGGTATCGGAGTCTGACCGGCTATGGGGACGGTAGTCCGCTGGCCGTGATCGATTCCGAGATGCCCAATATCCTGCGGCGCCTCGGCAAATGGCGGCCGGGCCAGGCACTGCCCGTTCCGCCCCGCCTGCCGGCCGATTGCAAGCCTCGGTTCTATCTCATCCACGGCGAGGAGTGGTGCGTCCGAAAGAAGATCGTCTTCACCGGCTGAGCTGCGCGGCGGCCGCTTGAGCCCCGAGCAACACGACACCTCCGGCGAGCGCATCGCGATCGTCGGGGCCGGCATCATCGGCTGTGCTCTGGCGTGGGCGCTGGCGCGCGAGGGGCGGCGCGTTCTGCTCATCGATCGCGCCGAGCCCGCCACCGCCGGCGCGTCCTTCGGCAACGCCGGTCATATCGCCAGCGAGCAGCTCGAGCCGCTGCCCTCCCCGGCGGCGCTGCGCACCTTCTGGCGCGAGCTGACCCTGTTCGGCGGCGCGGTCGATCTTCCGCTGCGTCGCTGGGTGCCCCTCGCCCCCTGGCTCGCGCGCTTCGTACAGGCCGCCTTTCACCACAGACGCAACACGCCGGCGCTCGCGGCGTTGGTGGCACCGGCCGCGGACACTCTGGAGGCAGCGCTGCGCGAGATCGGGCGACCGGAGCTGCTGGTGCGTCACGGACACTACGCCCTCTGGCGCGGCCCACATGCGGCCGAACGAGCGGCACGCACGACAGCGGCCGCCCACGCGCTCGGCGTGCGCACCGGCCCGGCGCCGCGCGAGCTGCTGCAAGCCGTGCGCGCGCGCGGCGGCACCGACGATGATGCTGCCGGAGTGCACTATCCGGACAGCGGACACGTCATCGATCCCCGCCAGCTTGCCGCGGCGCTCGCGGGCGCGGCGTTCCAGGCGGGCGCGGAGTTCCGCCAGGCCGAAGTCCAGGAGCTCATACCCCTCGGGGCGCGCATCGGGGTGCGCGCCGAGGGCCAGATGGTGCCGGCCGCCGCGGCGGTAGTGTGCGCCGGCGTGCAGTCGCAACCGCTGCTGGCGCGCTTCGGCGTTCCTGCGCCGCTCACCGCCGAGCGCGGCTACCATCTCGAGATGCCGGACGCGCCGCCGCTGATCGATGCGCCGGTGCTCCACGCCAACCACAACATCATCGTCACGCCGATGCAGGGCCGACTGCGCGCCACGAGCTACCTCGAGTTCGAGCGCCACGGCGCGCCGCCCGACCCGCGCAAGATCGCGCGGCTGTGTGCCCGATTGCATGCGCTCGGCTACCGCTGCGCGACGGCGCACGCCGGCTGGGTCGGCTCCCGCCCCACGCTGCCGGACTATCTGCCGGGTCTTGGCCGCGCGCCAGGCGAGGCGCCGCTGTTCTACGCCGTCGGCCACCAACACCTCGGCCTGACACTGGCGGTGCCGAGCGCGCACGTCATGGCCGCGCTCGTGGCGGGACGGCACCCGCCGCTCGATACGCGGCCCTTCGACCTGATGCGCTTCGGGAAAGTGCGCACCGCGCGCCCTTGAGGCCGCGCGGGCGACCTGCACGGGGCATACCTCCTGCCACTCGCCCGAGCGGCGCCGAGCTCGCCGCGCCCGGGCAATCGGGCCCGCACCGACGAGGCGCAAACACCGGCCAATTACTCGGGAAAAACCGCACTCACCAGGCCGGTTTCAGCCCAATTTGGCCAACCGTGATGGCACATTCCAGTGTTCCATGCATCAACCGACTCTCGCCGGCGCGATGCACAGAGGCCCTCTGAAAGTATCCGCTTGCGTGTTGCGCAATAGTGTTGCACTATTAACCTTGTTCGCAACGGCTTTACGCAACGCATGAAAATTGGCTACGCCCGCGCCTCCACCGGTGAACAAGACACCGCCGCGCAGAGCGCCGTGCTCAAGGCGGCCGGCTGCGACCTGATCTTCCATGAGAAGGCCTCCGGTGGCCGCTGGGATCGGCCCGAGCTGCACAAGCTCTTAAATCAGCTGCGCGGGGGCGACGTGCTGGTCGTGTGGAAACTCGATCGGCTGTCCCGATCGCTGCAGGATGTGCTGATCATCATGCATCGGGTTCAGGAGAAGAAGGCCGGCTTTCGCAGCCTCATCGAAGCCATCGACACCACGACCCCGGCCGGGCGCATGATGATGCAGATGGTCGCCTCGTTCGTCGAGTTCGAGCGCGCCATGCTCAAAGAGCGTACGAAAATCGGCCTCGACGCCGCGCGCAAGGATGGCCGCATCGGTGGGCGCAAACCCAAACTCAAGCCACAGCAGCAGCAGGAAATCTTGCAGCTCGTTCGCAAGGGAAAGAAAACTGCGGCGGATGCCGCGCGACTATTCGGGGTGCATCGGGCAACGGTCACGCGGCTACTGCAGCGCACGCTCGCTGCTTAGCCGAATGCTCGCGCTAATGAGACCCATAACACCGCCATGCCAACGATCAGCGAATTCTTCGGCATCCTCATTCGGATGTACTGGGACGATCATCCCCCACCGCATTTTCATGCCCTCTACGGCGGGCTCGAAGCGCAGTACAACATCCTCACTCTGGATGTCATCCACGGGAAACTCCCGCGCCGCGCCCATGCGCTCGTGGTCGAATGGGCATCGTTGCACAAAGATGAGCTGATGAAGAACTGGGAGCGATGCCAAGTACCTGCCCCAGCCGTTCCCATAGATCCATTGGAGTAATCGTCATGGCCACATGGTCCATTGTCCGATTCAACGTCCTGTCGCATTACAAGATCGAGGTGGCCTTTGCCGACGGCACGACCGGAGTCGCCGATCTCGCTCCGCGTCTTTCGCAGGGGCCTCTCGGTGATGGGTTCGACCCGCTTTGCGATGAGGAGGTGTTCGCCAAGGCATACCTCGAGCACGGCGCGTTGACATGGCCGGGCGGCATCGATCTGGCGCCCGACGCGATGTACCAGCGGATTCGAGAATCCGGCACCTCGACTCTCGCAGCCAAGAGCCGAAAGGTCGCCTGAGCGGCTTCGGCGTTGCGCAATACGGTCAAAGATCGGCGCTTAACCCGGCTTTCTGCTCCGTCGCTCCCGAGCCCCCCAAACGCGGGAGTACACGGATGAGGTCGAGTCGCAAAGTTGCCGCGCTCTGGTCGGGTGTTCTAGTGGTGGCCTGCCTGCCCGGTTGTGCGAGCGTCCCCCGCTGCAAAGCCGTCCAAACGACTCAGATCTCTCGAGCGCCCGTCCGGTGAAGCGGCTGCCGATGATGCTCTCGTGCACGAACGCATCGCCCGGATGCAGCTCGCCGCGCCCGGGCAATCGGGCCCGCACCGACGAGGCGCGGCAGGTCTGCGGACTCTCACTTAAGAGGCAGAGGCGTCTTGGCGAGCGCATCGGCGGGCTACACTTGCGCAATGCTCCGATGGAATGAACTCACGGCCGCCCTGCGCGAGCCCTCGATGCAGATCGCGCTCATCGTCGCCAGCGCGATGTTCATGCAGAACCTCGACTCGACCATCATCGTCACGGCGCTGCCGGCCATGGCGCACAGCTTCGCCACCACCGAGAGCCGGGTGAGCGAAGGCATCACCGGGTACGCGCTCGCCGCCGCGGTCTGCATTCCCTCGAGCGTGTGGCTGGCCGACCGGATCGGGACCCGCACCCTGTTCTGCGGCGCCATCGCGCTGTTCACCCTGGCCTCGGTGGCCTGCGGCCTGGCCCATGATTTCCCGGCGTTCATCGCCGCGCGCCTGGTGCAAGGCGGCTCGGCCGCCATGATGTCGCCGATCGGGCGGCTGATCGTGCTGCGCAACACCGCCAAGCACGAATTGATGAGCACGCTTTCGGCGCTGGTGTGGCCGGCGCTGCTCGCGCCGGTCATCGGGCCGGCGCTCGGTGGCTTCATCACCGAGGCGCTCAACTGGCGCTGGATCTTCTACGTCAATGTGCCGATCGGCGTGCTCGCGATGGCGCTGGTGCTCGCGCTCATTCCCAACCACAAGGAAAGCGAGCGCACCGCTTTCGATATCCGCGGCTTTCTGCTGTTGGCGCTCGCCGTCGGCTGCCTCAGCGTCGGGCTGGACCTACTCGGCGGCAAGCACATCGAGGCGTGGCTGGCGATCGGCCTGCTCGTCGCGGCCGCCGCGGCCGGCTACGCCGCGCTGCGCCACCTCGAGTCGACGCCGGCGCCGCTGATCCGGCTCGATGTGCTGCGCCGGCCCGCGTTCCGGGTCGCAACGCTCTCCGGCGGCGGCCTGACGCGCGCGGCGATCAGCGCCACGCCGTTCCTGCTGCCGATCATGCTCGAGGTGGTCTACGGCCTGACACCGTTGCAGGCCGGAGTGCTGCTGCTGGTGTACATGCTGGCGAATCTGCTGATGAAGACGATGACCAATCCCATCATCCGCCGCTTCGGACTGCGCTCGGTGCTGATCGTCAACGGCGCGATCACCGCCGCCGGCATCGCGGCCTGCGCGTGGATCTCGCCGCAACTGCCGATGACGCTGACCGTGA
>JAJZZR010000506.1 GCA_021797465.1 Pseudomonadota bacterium
GGGTGATGCCGAAGAGGAACGAGATCAGCAGCACCCCGAGGGCGTAATCCCAGTAGAACAGCTCGAAGCGCCACTCGGCGGGGGCGAGCTTGCGCGCGTTCGCCCATGAACCCCAGCACAGCATCGTGAGCACGCAGAATACGACGGCAAGAGAGTAGTTTTGTACGATGAACATCGCGGTCAGCCCCCCGGGTCTGGATCTATGCCAGGCAAATCATTGGCGCGGGCGCGCCGCTGCCGGCGGTGAGCGCCGGCGGGCCAGCTCGGCCTCGAACTGATCGCGCCGGACGAAGGACTTCTGGGTTCCGACACGGGTCGCCGAGAGCGCCGCATACAGATTGGCCCGCCCGACCGCCTCCTGCTCCGGGAGCCCCTCGCCGAGGAACGTCGCCAGGCTGCCGATGAATGCATCGCCCGCGCCGGTGGTGTCGACGGCGTGGACCGGGAAGGGCGGCAGGTGTACCCGCTCGCTGGCGGAGGCCAGCAGCGCCCCCTTGGCCCCCAGCGTGAGCACCACGCGGCGAAAGCCGCTGCCGAGCAGCTGCCGCACGCACTCCTCGAGCTGCTCTGGCGAGCGGGCCGGGCGGCCGCTGATCACCTCGGCTTCCGTCTCGTTCACGATCAGATAGTCCGCCGCGCCGAGCTCGGCGAGATTCGCCGCCAGCGCCGGCGCCGGGTTGAGCATGCAGCGCACGTTGTGCGCCTTGGCGAAGCGGATCGTGTGATAGATCGTCTCGAGGGGGATCTCGAACTGCAGCAGAATCATGTCCGCGGCGGCCAGCTGGCTCGCCGCGGCGTCCACGTCCGCCGGCCTGAGCAGGTCGTTGGCGCCCTTGACCACGATGATGCGGTTCTCCCCGTCCGGCTCGACCAGGATCAGCGCCGCGCCCGTGGCCGCCGCGTCGATCACCCGCACCCCGGAGGTGTCCACGCCCCGGGACTTGAAGTTGCGGAGCGTCTCGGCGCCAAGCAGATCCCCGCCCACCGCCGCGACCATCCCGACGTGCGCCCCGCACAGGCTCGCGGCCACCGCCTGGTTGGCGCCCTTGCCGCCAAAGCCGATGTCAAATCCCGTGCCGAAGATCGTCTCCCCGCCGCGCGGCACGGCGTCGCTCATGAATTGCAGGTCGGTGTTCGCGCTGCCGACCACGACGATGCGAGGTGTCTTGCTCACTCCATAGCCTCCTTCAGGCGGATATTCGCTGTTCAGATGCTCTTTACCGACTCGCGCTCCACCAGCGTCACGTCAAACACCGTCGCGCGGTCGGCGATCGCCGCGCCGCTCAGGCGCTCCTCCAACAGCTCCACCGCCCGCGTGCCGATTGCAACCAGCGGTTGCGCGATGGTCGTCAGGCGCGGACTGACGATCCGCGCCCAACTGATGTCGTCGAATCCGACGATCGAAACATCGTCCGGGACCCGGACGTCGTGCTGGGTGAGCCAACGCAGGGCGTTGATCGCGATGAGGTCGTTGCCGGCGACGACGAGTGTCGCGCCCCGGCGCTCCAGCAGGGCGGCGCACGCCTCGGGCGGCAGGATGCCGTCGAATCCCACCCGGACCTCCCAGGCGATCTCGATCTGCCGCGGATGGGCGGTCACGAAACCGTTGCGCCGCTGCTGAGCGCTCTCCACGCTGCGCGGTCCGGACAATAGGCCCACCCGCGTGTGGCCGTGCCGCAATGCATATTGGGCGAGCAGCTGCCCGCCCATGAGATTGTTCGACTGCACGATCGCAAATCCGGGCCGCGGGCGGTCGATGAGCACGACCGGCCGGCCGAACGCGTGTATCGGCCGCGGGATCCGCGGTCCGACCGGGCACCAGATGATGCCGTCGACGCCGTGTTGGGCCAGCAGGGTCAAGCCGTCGGCCTCTCCTTCGAGACTGTCCTGGCTGTCGATGAGACAGACCAGCAGGCCGAGCTTGCGGGCCTTGTTCTCGACCGTCTGCGCGAGCTGCGGGAAGAAGGGGTTGGTCAGATCCGGCAGCACCAGGCCGATTGCGCGCGTGCGGCCTTTGCGCATCGCCTGGGCGGCGCGATGCGGGCGGTAACCGAGATCTTTGGCTGCGCGCAGGACCTTGCGGCGCACGGCGGAGCCGACATTGGGCTTGCCGTTCAGCGCGTTGGAAACGGTGGCGACTGATACACCGACTTTCGCTGCGACGTCTTTTATCGTTGCCATCTGGCGCTCGCGGTCGGCCCCCAGCCGCTCCCCTTTACTCCGGGTCGAGCCGGAGTATACTCTGGCGAATACGTGGAGAAAAACGTTTAACTGAGCGTGGAATCGCGATGCGCGCCGCGAGTTCGGCGCGCGCGCGGCTACGGGGCCGCGCGCGTTACGTCAGAACCGGCGCGACGTTCGCCGGATCCGAGATGCTCTCGCGCCCGTCTTCGACGTGGCCGGCAAGGCGCCAGTGGTGCTGCGCGGTGCTCACGCTCAGGTCATACCAGTGGTGGCTGTCGCGCAGGCTCCACAACAGCGCTTCAGCGCGGCCCGCGGCGATCGTCAGGCGACGCTCGCCCTGGCCGTAGCTCGCGTCCCGTACCGTCACTGTCACCGGTTCGCCGCCGCTGTTGTGCAGGCCCAAACGGATGTCGCCGCCGCGCTCGGCGCTCGCCGCGACCTCGAGCCGCGAGCCGCCGCGGCCGCTCACCTGCCGGAGGAAGCCATTGGGACCGTACACAGTCAGGGCCGGATGCTGACCAGGCGGGGGGCGTACCAAGTCCGTCAGCGTATCTCCGGCCCCGACCGTGTAGTGGCGTGGGACGAGGTAGCTCCCGTCCCAGTAGGCGGTACAGCAGATCCCCACGCTCGAGCGATTGTCGAATCGCAGCCGCACGCCGTCGGTGTCGGCGCGCAGGTCCAGATCGAGCGCGTAGGGCAGGGCGCGGGCCGGGCGCACACCCGGCTCCTGCGCGATGATCTCGCGCGCCTGCCGGCTCGGAACCTCCGGCGGCGGCAGTCGGGACTGCCGATGGACCATGTCCCGGTATCCGGCGGTGCTGGGCAGCGGCAGACGCCGGCTGCCGCTGTACGCGGTGAAATCGAACGCCGTGGTCAGGTCGCCGCAGACCGATCGGCGCCAGGGGCTGATGTTGGGCTCCTTGACCCCGAAGCGCGCCTCGAGAAAGCGCAGCACGGAGGTATGGTCGAACACCTGGGAACAGACGTAGCCGCCCTTGCTCCACGGCGAGATGGCGATCAGCGGTACGCGCGGACCCAATCCGTACGGCAGCTGATCCGCGCTGTAGAGGGGGGTGTGCTCGGGATTCACCACGTTGTGAATCTCACCCGTCGTCGAGACCGTCGATACACCCGGCAGAGCCGGTGTCGGCGGTTGAGGCGGTACCACGTGGTCGAAGAAGCCGTCGTTCTCGTCGTAGTTCAACAGCAGCACGGTCTTGCCCCACACCTGCGGGTTGGCGGTCAGGGCCTCGAGGACGCGCGCGATGTAGATGGCGCCGTAGGCGGGGGGATAGGCGGGATGCTCGGAGTAGCCGGCCGGCATCACGATCCAGGAGATCTGCGGCAGGCGATTGTTCAGGACATCCTCGCGCAGCCTCGCGGTCCCGCCGTCGCGCATCGCCCGCTGGTGCAGTTCGGAGGTCGAGGGCGCGTCGGCGAACGCCTTGAAATAAACGAGTGCGTTGGCGTCGAAGTTGCCCGTCATCGGGTCGTGGCCGATCTCGTGCAGCCCTTCCTGGTACACCTGCCAGGTGATTCCCGCCTGCTGCAGCCGTTCGGCGTAGGTGGTCCACAAGAACGGCTGAACGGCCTTGTCGTAGATCCACACCGCGTCGTCGATGAATGGTCCACCGCCGGTGCCTTCCGGATCGATCGAGCCGGTGAACAGCATGGAGCGGTTGGGGCAGGTCGGTCCGGCGATGGAGCAGAAATACTGGTCGCAGACGGTGAAGGTTTCCGCAAGTGCGTAGTGGAACGGGATGTCCTGGCGCAGGTAGTAGCCCATCGTCATGTCGGTCTTGTTGAGCGGCCACGCGTCGTAGCGCCCGCCGGCGATGGCGCCGTGCTGCGATGCCCAGTTGTGATCGAGATCCTGCAGGAGCTGGGCGGAGCTCGTGCGCGTATTCAGGTGAAACGGCAGAATCGTCTCGTCCGGCCAACGCATGCGCGGCTGGAACCAGACCGGCTTGCCGCCCGGAAGGCGTACGCCGAACCGGTCATTGTAGCCGCGCACGCCGCGCATATGGCCGAAGTAATGGTCGAAGGAGCGGTTCTCCTGCATGAACACCACGATGTGCTCGACATCCTCGAGCGAGCCGGTCCGGCCGATGGCCGGCAGCGCCGCCGCGCGCGCCAGCGTGTTGTGCAGGAACGCGGCGGCGGTGCCGAGCCCGACCGACTTGAGGAAGTCGCGACGGTTCATGGCGATCGCCCCTGGAGATGACGCAGGGCGACGGCGGCCCGCGTGTCGCGCAGCAGCACGGCGCGGCACAGGTAGCCGGCCGCCCGGGTCCGATTCCGGCGCACGCCGCGGCCGAGCGCATAATCGAGGCCGAGATAATAGTCGGCCTGCGCATTCGGCCCGCGCGCCAGTGTGCGTAAGTCGGCGACGCTCTTGGCGGTGTAATAGGCGGCCTTGGCGTAATCGGCCGGAACGAGACGGCCGCGGGCGTAGGTCCGCGCCAAGCCGCCGTATGTGACGGCCAACTGCCACGGCGCGATGCCGATGCGGAACCAATGGGCGGCCGCGGCCGCGTTGCGCCTGGTGCCCTGGCCATTGAGGTAGGCATTGGCGACCTGTCGCTGCGCGAACCGATTGCCCCGCTTCGCCGCCCACAAGTACCAGTGAAAGGCCGTGCGTGCGCTGCGCGGGACGCCGAGTCCGCTGGCGTACAGGCCGCCCAAGGTATAGCCGGCCCACGCATCGGCGTGCCGGCGTGCGGCGGTGCGCAATGCCGTCGCGGCGCGCCGGTAGTGCTTGGCATCGATGAGCGTCACGATCCGCCGATCGACGTGGCGGACGAGCGGCGCGCGCTTCAGCAACGCACGGGCTGCGACGCGGCAGGAGAGCATGTGGTGCGCCGCACGCGCGTGCGCGGCCAGGGACGGCACTGCCAGGAGCACGAACGCCGCCCAGTGGATCCATCGTCGTCGAACCGATGTCAACATCGCTCTGCCCTGGATCGGTAGGCACTGCACACCGCACCTGCCGCCCGGTGGGGTGTGCGACAGCCGTGAATGGACAAGCCTAGCGTATCCGGCATTCCGGTCACATCCCGAAACGGACCAGGATACTGGCGCATTCTGCAAGCGAGCGCGCGGGGGATGTGTCAAGTGCGCGAGAGCTGCGCCGAGTCGTGCTCGTCGCTGTGCTCGGCGGGGGACTGGAGGAACACGCCGGGGTGTCCGGCGGCGGAGAAATCCGGGCGTTGCAGGACCCGGGGACGCGCGGTCACGCCGTAGGCGGCCGCGGCGCATCGCGCCTCATTGAAAGCCTGTCTTCATGCGGCATTCGACGACGCATATGGACCCGACGAATGCGTGACTCATGACTAACGGACGACCCAGTAGCGCACGCGTTGCGCGTCCAGGAATTTCTCGGCGTTCACGTCCTGCAGCAAGGCCGCGGTGGCGAGCAATCCGGCCTCCGTGCAGCTGCTGGCGGCAACCGTGACGGAGCGCGGAGCACCGACCACCGGCCAGCCGGTATGGGGATTGAGCACGTGACCATACCGCACTCCGTCCTTGAGAATGAATCGATGGGAGTCCCCGCTCGTGGCGAGCGCGCCGCGCTCGAGTTCGAGCAGTGCCGCGGCCTGCCGCTGCGTATCCGGCCGTTCGATTCCGATCTGCCACTTGCCCCGCGGCGGCGGACGGTTGGCGCGCAAGTCTCCGCCGAAATTAATCAGGAACCGCTCCGCCGGCCCGCGAGCAAGGATCTCGAAGGCGCGATCCACCGCATACTCCTTGCCGAAACCCCCGAAGTCGAGCTCCATACCTTCAGGCAGCGTCAGATACGGCCGTTGCCAGCGGACTTTCGAAAATCCGACAAGCGGCAGCAGTTGCGCGACTTCCGCTGCCGCCGGAGTTCGATCCGATCCGTCGAATTTCCATGCTTTGCGCAACACGCCCGAAGTCACGTCGAACAGCCCGCCGGTCAACGCGTAGCATCGTGCCGCGAAATCGAGCAAGGACGCCGTCTCGGAATCGACTTCGAGCCGGGTACCCCGGTTTTGATGGATCCAGCCGATGACGCTGTCGTCGCGGTAGCGACTGAACTTGCGCTCCACTCGCCAGGCTTCCTCGGCCACCAGGCCGCCGAACTCCAAGGCCCGCGCGCGGTCCGTGTGCGGCAGCACGAGCTCGCAGGGACTGGCCATGGCCTCGAACCGGACCGCGAGCAATTCGCCCGGGAGGTCCACGGTGGATAGACAGGGGTTGTGGACCGAATGCACTGTTGTCCGCAGACCGCGATCAGAACTTGTACGACACCTGCGCTTGAATCGCCGTCAGCCCGGGATACAGATTGAGGCTCGCGAGCGCCCCGGGCCCCGGGATTCTGCTGTCGATGATCTGCCGATAGTACTGGACTCGCACGGTGAGCCATCTTGGCCGGACGTACGGGGTGCCGATATCGACGCTG
>JAJZZR010000375.1 GCA_021797465.1 Pseudomonadota bacterium
GGGCCCAGGGGACGGGCATACCCACCGTTCAGCGAAATACTGCCTGGGCCTGGGGCAGACTGCTGGGAGTGACAGGGATTGAGGCGGAGAACACTTGACTCATCAGAAATCCAGGGTTACTCCCTTTCGGCCGACTACGGCCCTAATCGAGTTTATTGATCTCTAGATGGTTCCTTCGTAAAACATCGACAAATAAACTCGGTGCAGGTTAGGCTAAGGGGCGGCAACCCAGGTTTGGACAGTCTGCCGGGTTGATTAAGCTGGGCAGTTTCCATGGCAGGTCAGGCTACTGTCTGTTGCGAGTTGCCCGTGCGGGTAGCACGAAACGCAAGTAAAAGCGGTAGAGCCCTGTCGGAAAGCCGGAAATATAGTTTCAAAGGGAGGAACTCCAACCGCATGGCATTACACCCGAATTTTCCACGCTCGCCCTATGAGTTATTGCCCCCCGAACTGCGCTGGTTTCCGGCTGCGGAAGAACTCCGCAGCACCGCCTACGAAAAACTACTGCCGCCCCTCGTGGCCAAGGTGCGCGAGGAAGTTAAGATATGGCGTGATGCTGGCTACGCAGGCGCGTCGGCTACGTCACGTGACTTGCTGACATGGTGGTTCGAAACAGAACACCTGGTGGAGACGGCGGAAGGAACACAAAGGGAGTTCCGCTACTACTTCGCGCAGCGCGAAGCGGTCGAGACGGTCATCTGGCTCTATGATGCGTGCGGTGCGCGAGACAAGTTCGACCTATTGCGCTTCGATGCCTCCGGCGCCGTGTCGGCCAATATGTTCGATGAGGCCTGGCCACGCTTCGTGGTCAAGATGGCCACAGGCGTGGGCAAGACCAAGGTGCTCTCGCTCCTAATCGCCTGGAGCTACTTTCACAAGCTATACGAGCCGGGCTCCGCCCTGGCGCGCAACTTCCTGCTGATTGCGCCCAATATCATCGTGCTTGATCGCCTGCGCGCCGACTTCGACGGGCTGCGCATCTTCTTCAATGATCCTGTGCTTCCCGACAATGGCCATGCTGGCCTCAACTGGCGCGACGATTTCCAGATGGCGCTACATATCCAGGATGACGTGCGCGTCGTTCGGCCGACCGGTAACCTGTTCCTGACCAACATCCACCGGGTCTATCTTGGCGAGGTGCCTGAGCCCTCGCTCGAAGATGATGACCTGCGCGACTACTTCCTCGCGCCGTTCGGGGCCAAGCCTGTCGGCAAGACCACGGACAGCGACACTGACCTGGGCGAAATCGTGCGCGAGATCGATGAGCTCGCCGTGTTTAACGACGAGGCGCACCACATCCACGACAATCGCCTAGCCTGGTTCCAGTGCATCCAGGACATCCACCATAAGCTGCTGCAAAAGGATCTGCAGCTATCCATTCAGGTTGACGTGACAGCCACCCCGCGCCATGGCAACGGCGCGATCTTCGTGCAGACAGTGAGTGACTATCCACTGGTCGAGGCCATCGCCCAGAACGTGGTCAAACATCCGGTGCTGCCGGATGCTGCCAGCCGTGCTAAGCTGGTCGAACGGCAAAGCCCGGTCATTTCGGAGAAATACGCCGATTACCTCAGCCTCGGCGTTGAGGAATGGCGCAAGAGCTACGCCGAACACGAGAAGCTGGGCAAGAAGGCCGTGCTGTTCGTGATGGTGGACGACACCAGAAACTGCGACGAGGTGGGTAGCCACCTAGAGAGGATTTGCCCTGAATTGCAGGGGGCGGTGCTGGTGATCCACACCAAGAACAACGGCGAGATTTCCGAGGCAGCCTCCGCCAAGAGCAAGGAAGAGCTGGAGTTGCTGCGCAAGCAGTCCAATGAAATCGACACCTGGAAATCGCCCTACAAGGCGATAGTCTCGGTGCTGATGCTCAAAGAAGGTTGGGACGTGCGCAACGTCACCACCATCGTTGGCCTGCGCGCCTATGCCGCCGGGAGCAACATCCTGCCGGAGCAAACCCTCGGGCGCGGCCTGCGCCGCATGTATTTCGGCAGTGACCAGCGCGAGACGGTCTCGGTCATGGGCACGCCGGCCTTCATGGATTTCGTGGAATCCATCCAGAACGAAGGCGTCACCTTCGACCGTGTGCCGATGGGTGGTGCCGGCGGGCGCGGGCGGCAAGACTCGCTGGTCGTCGAGGTCGAAACCGAATCTCCTGACAAGAACATCGACGAACTCGACATCACGGTGCCACGCCTAACCCGGCGCTACAACCGGGAATTCAAAGACCTGACCGAGCTAGAGCCGGAACACTTCGGCAACCCGAAGCTGCTGATCAAGGCCTTTTCCCCGGAAGAGACACGCGAGATCGTTTTCAAGACCATGCTCGAAGGCGAGGTCGATCACACCCTGCTGCTGGATGGCAGCGGCCCAGGTGATTACCGCTCCGTGGTGGCGTTTTTCGCGCGGCAACTCCTCAAGGACTTGCGCCTGGTTGGCGGTTACGACCAACTTTATCCCAAGGTCAAAACCTTCCTCCGCGATCACCTCTTTACCGGCCCTGTCGATCTGGAAGACCCGGTGATCCTGCGCAACCTGTCTGAGCCGGAAGTCGGCAAGGTCGTGTTCGACCACTTCCGCGCCGCGATCAACAAGCTGACGATCTACGAAGGCGGCAGCTCGCGGATCGATGGGCACATCCGTCTGCGCGACACTCGGCCATTCCGAACCGAGCCGCGCGGCTCCATCCAAGCGAAAAAATCAGTGTTCAACCGCATTGTCGGCGAGGCCAATGCAGACAGTCTGGAACTGGCCTTTGCCGCGTTTCTGGAGGGTGCGCCCGACGTGCAGGCTTTCGGCAAGAACTACATGGCCGTGGGCTTCAAGATCGAATACGTCAAAGACAACGGCGAATTGTCCACCTACACGCCGGATTTCCTTGTGCGCACCACGGACGGCAAGGTCTGGATCGTCGAGACCAAGGGCCGCCAAGAGATCGACCTCCCGCAAAAAATGGCCCGGCTGCACCAATGGTGCGAGGACGCCACCGAGGCAACCAGAAACGACGGGGGGCCGAGTTACCACTTCGTCTATGTCGATCAGGAGGGGTTTGAGCAGCACAAGCCTTCGACGTTCGCTGGGCTGGCCAGCGTATTCCGTGGTTACCAAGACGATGAAAGCAAGGGTTAACCATGGCAAAACAAGATAAGAAAGCCTACGAACTGAGCGAAGCCGAGCAGCGAGACTTGATGACCCTGATCCAGCAGGGTAAGGCCCTGCCGGAGAAATACCGCTTTATCCTGTTCGAAGACAAGCGAGAGGTCGAGTTGGTCTGGAACGGCAAGACGCGGGATGTGTGTACTACCGTGCTGCCTTTTCAGACACTGGAACATGTGGACGAGCCGCGCACGGAAACCAAACATCAAGGCGAGTTATTCGACCCGCGCGGCCGGCAAGTCAGGGGATGGACAAACAAGCTCATCTGGGGCGACAACAAGTTGATCCTATCTTCACTCAAAGCTGGTGCCCTGCGCCAGCAGATTGAAGAGGCTGGCGGTCTCAAGCTGATCTACATCGACCCGCCCTTTGACGTGGGCGCCGATTTCAGCATGGATGTTGAGATCGGCGACGAGACCTTCCACAAGGAAGCGAACCTGTTGGAACAGATTGCCTACCGCGACACCTGGGGGCGGGGGGCGGACAGCTTCATCAGCATGATCTATGAACGGTTGATCTTGATGCGGGATTTGCTGGCGGGAGATGGGAGTATTTATGTGCATTGTGACTATCGAGTAAATCCGTTCATTCGGCTTGCAATGGATGAGGTTTTTGGACGCGACCGTTTCATCAACCAGATTGAGTGGGCATACAAGACTGGTGGAATTCCAGAGCGCGTTGGATTCTCTAAAAAGCACGACCAAATTCTGCTCTATTCACGAAGTGACTCTCCAGTTTTCAATCGACTCCTCCAAAAGTCATATGTCCCGACTCTACCCGAGCCCCACACCAATTCTGGAAAACGGCTTGGGGTCATGCGTGATCCTATTTGCGAGCTTTGCGAAAATGGACGGCCTGGACAAAAATACCGAATGGTGATCGCGCGCGATGTCTGGGACGACATCGCTTCGATTTTTAGAAATGATGTGCAGGCGACTGGCTATGCCACCCAAAAGCCCGAAGCCCTATTAGAACGCATCATCACGGCCAGCAGCAACGAGGGCGATCTCGTCGCCGACTTCTTCTGCGGTTCCGGCACTACAGCGGCGGTGGCGGAAAAGCTCGGGCGCAAATGGATTGCGACCGACCTGGGCAAGTTCGGCATCCATACCACCCGCAAGCGCCTGATCGGCGTGCAGCGCGAGCTGAAGGCTGCAGGGAAAGACTTCCGTGCCTTCGAGGTGCTCAACCTGGGCCGTTACGAGCGCCAAGCTTATCTAAACGTCGGCGGCAGGCTCACCGGCAAGCAGAAGGAACAGGCGCTGGCCCAGAAGGAAAACGAGTTCCGCGACCTGATTTTGCGCGCCTACAAGGCCATCGGCCTTGGCGCCAACGAAGGCGCTCGGCCACAGGACGGCTTCTTCCACGGAGCACGCAACGGCCGCCTTGTGGTCATCGGCCCGATCAACCTTCCCGTGGGCCGACTATTCGTCGAGGAGGTCATTACCGAATGCCGCAAGCGCGGCGCGTCCCGTGTGGATGTGCTGGCCTTCGAGTTCGAGATGGGACTGTTTCCGGCCGTGCTGGAAGAAGCGCGCAGCAAGGGCATCGATCTGTCCCCGAAATACATCCCTGTCGAAGTTTTCGACAAGCGTGCCATCGACAAGGGGCAGGTCGTGTTCCATGACATCAGTTTCGTCGAAGCCACGCCGCGCTACGACAAGAAGAACAAGCTCGCGGTCACCATCGAGCTGACGGACTTCTCGGTCTATTATACCCAGGGGGCCGCCGAGGCCGCGATTGCCGCCATGAAGGAAGGCAAGAGCGAAGTCATGTGCGAACAGGGGCAGCTCTACAAGGTGAGCAAGAACAAGGACGGGATCGTCACGAAAGAACGCCTGACCAGGCACTGGACGGACTGGGTGGACTACTGGGCCGTGGATTTCGACTATATGTCGCGCCGCGAGATCATCAAGGTGCCTGTCGGCACCGGCTTGAGCGGGGTCGCCTCACTGCCGGGGCTGGAGGCACCACAAGGCGAAATGGCATTGCCGCAGTTCGAGGAACGTTGGACCGGCGGCTACATCTTCGAGAACGAATGGCAGAGCTTCCGCACCCGCCATAACCGCAACCTGGAGATGGCGACTGCCGTGCACATCTACGACCGACCAGGCCGCTACACCGTGGCGGTCAAGGTCATCGACATCTTCGGCAACGACACGATGACGCTTGTTCCGGTGAACGTCGGTTAATGCAACCCCGGAGAGGATATACATGAATGGCTGGAATGAAGCAGGAATGTTGCAAAACAACATAACACAATCGCAGGCGCTTAACGAGGCGCTGAAACAGCCGAACGGCGCACGGTTCTACCGCTGCGCGCTTCAAGTTAATCCTTTCGCATATCAGGGCCGTCACGCCAAGCAGACCGCCTTTCAAAACGAGGCTGACTACAACGATGCGATCATCGCGGCTTGCCATGCCAAAAAGATCGAGGCCATTGCCGTGACTGATCATTATCGGATCAGCGACTCGCTGGGTTTAACCACAATACTGTTTATTTAGCGATCACCATTGGGTCTGGTTTACAGTCGACATTGAGAGGATCGCCGCGATCCCTGATCGGATAGCTGCTCATTTTTCTGCGGACCCCCCGTGGATTGCGCTTACCCCGGCTCGTGACGGCGCGAACCGTGGCGATTTCCTTCAGGATGCCCAGAAGCCAGTCTGCCCTACCCTGAGGGGGGAATAGCGCCGACCGCAGGTAGACGGCGATGAAGGACGTGCACCGCATGGATGAAGGATAGATCCTGAGCCGCTTGATCTGTTTGTGCTGCGGCCTCGGTCATCAGGTGGCGGATGGCAGCATGGACCAGCAGAAGAGCGTAGAACTCCTGCTCGACCAATTCCGGACGCTTGCTCCGCAACGCGACACGACGATCCGCCAGGTGGGTCTTGAGTTCATCAAAACTGGACTCGATGTTCCAGCGCTGATGGTATAGTGCTGCCAATTCTTGTGCCGGGGCTTGTACCGGATCCATCCAGTTGGTGATCAGTCGATAGCTCGGCTCGGCGTCTGGGATACCTTGTAAGGTATACTCAATGACCCGCACACGGATACCCTGGCGATCCTGCTTTCGGTTCGCTCCACTGGGATAGATCGTGCTGAGGTAGGATCCATCTGGCAATTCCTGTTCACGGGGCAAGGTGAGGGTGCTGCTCAGGCGAAACAGCAGGTTGGCACCGGTGGCATGGGCTAGCTTCCAGAAGTCGTAGCTGTAAAAGCCGCGGTCAGCTGTCACCAGCATAGAGGCGTCGGCATGAGCCATGACAGCGCGGGCAAGTTCTCTCTCACTTTGTGCATAGGGACCCGACTCGGCGTAACACAAAGTGTGGGTACCGCATTCCGCCATGGCGACAAAGCGGAGCTTGGGAAAGGCGGATGCACCTCGCGCAGAGGGTGGATATCCATATCGCTCTGCATTGGGGGCTTCATCAGGCATGTCCAGCG
>JAJZZR010000172.1 GCA_021797465.1 Pseudomonadota bacterium
TGGCCAGCAGCGGCGCGCCGATGCGCCGCGCGAACTCGCGGAACATCTCGGCGTTGGTGAGCGCCTCCGGGAAAATCGCCTCGGCTCCCGCATCGAGATAACACCGGGCGCGGGCGACGGCGCCCTCCAGCCCCTCGCTCGCGGCCGCGTCGGTGCGCGCAATGATGTACAGGTGCCGGCGCGCGCGGGCCGCCGCCGCGATCTTCGCCGCCATTTCCGCCGCCGGCACCAGCTTCTTGTCGCTCAGATGGCCGCATTTCTTCGGCAGCACCTGATCCTCGATGTGCACCGCCGCCGCGCCTGCCTCTTCGAACGCGCGCACCATGTGCATGACATTCAGCGCCTCGCCGTAGCCGGTGTCGCCGTCGACGAGCACCGGCAGGCCCGCGGCCCGGCTGATCTGGCGGATGAAGAAACAGACGTCGTCGATCGTGATGATGCCCAGATCCGGCAGGCCCATCGAGGCGCTCATCGCCGCGCCCGACAGATACACGGCCTCGAATCCGGCGCGTTTGGCCTGCAGCGCCGCGAGCCCGTTGTAGGCGCCCGGCAGCGGCAGGATCGGGCCGCGCCGCACGAGCGCCGCGAACCGCTCGCCGGCGGGCGTGGCGGGCTGATCCGCCCCGATCAGGTAGGTGCTCACGACGGCCGCCTCCTCAGATCACGTAGAGATCGAAGTACTCATTGACCGGGGTGCGCTCGAGACGCGCCCGATCGAGCGACAGCTCGCCGATCAGGCGCTGCTGCCTAGCCGGGAAGCGCCGCGCGAGGTTGCGCCGGAACTTCTCGATCAGCAGCGGGATGCCCTCGGCGCGCCGGCGCCGGTGTCCGATGGGATATTCCACCACCACTTCCGGCAGCTCGCGGCCATCGGCGAGCCGCACGGTCACCGCGTTGGCGATGGAGCGCTTCTCGGGGTCGAGATAGTCGCGCGTGAACCGCGGCTCTTCCACGCAGTGGATGCGCGCGCGCAGCGCGTCGATGCGCGGGTCGGCGGCCACCGCGTCTTCGTAGTCCGCCGCGCTCAATCGGCCGAAGATCAACGGCACCGCCATCATGTACTGGATGCAATGGTCGCGGTCGGCGGGATTGGCGAGCGGCCCGTGCTTGTCGATGATGCGCAGGCACGCCTGATGGGTGCGCACGGTGATGCGCTCGATCTGCTCGGGGCCGATTCCGAGCTCAGCGAGCCGGCCGTGGATCTGCATGGCCGCTTCCACCGCGGTCTGCGCGTGGAACTCGGCCGGATAGGAGATCTTGAACAGGACATTTTCCATGACGTAGGAGCCATAGCCGCGCGATATCTGCAGCGGCTTGCCCTCGAACGACACGTCGTAGAAACCCCAGGTCTTGGCCGAGAGAGCCGTCGGATAGCCCATCTCGCCGGTGCGCGCCATCAGCGCCAGGCGCACGGCGCGGCTGGTCGCGTCGCCCGCGGCCCAGCTCTTGCGCGACCCGGTGTTGGGCGCATGGCGGTAGGTGCGCAGGCTCTGCCCGTCCACCCAGGCGAGTGAAATCGCGTTGACGATCTCGTCGCGCGACAGGCCGAGCAGGCGGCCGACCACCGCCGTGGAGGCGACCTTGACCAGCAGCACGTGATCGAGCCCGACGCGATTGAAGCTGTTCTCGAGCGCGATGACGCCTTGAATCTCGTGCGCGCGGATCATGGCCGTCAACACCTCGCGCATGGTCAGGGGCGCGCGCCCGCGGGCCAGCGCCTCGCGCGAGAGCCAGTCGGCGGTGGCCGCGATCCCGCCGAGGTTGTCCGACGGATGGCCCCACTCGGCCGCGAGCCACGTGTCGTTGAAGTCGAGCCAGCGGATCATCGCGCCGATGTTGAATGCGGCCTGCACCGGGTCGAGCTGAAATTGCGTGCCCGGCACCCGCGCCCCGTTCGGCACCGAGGTTCCGGGCACGATGGGGCCGAGGAGCTTGGCGCAGGCGGGGTAGTCGAGCGCCTCGAGGCCGCATCCGAGGGTGTCGAGCAGACAGTAGTGCGCCGTCTGGTAGGCCAGATCGCCGCCGGGATCCCCGCCGAGCACGTAGTCGGCGATGTCGAGCAGCACCTGATCGGGAGCGGGTCGGGCGGTGTCGTGATGCGTGGACATGGTGCGACCGCGGTGGGTGTCAGGGTCGTTTATCGAGCGGCACGAACGGCCGGGGCTCGGGACCGAGGTACTGGGCGGTCGGCCGGATGATCTTGCCGTCGGCGCGCTGCTCGATCACGTGCGCCGCCCAGCCCGCGGTGCGGGCGATCACGAACAGTGGCGTGAACATCTCGGTCGGCACCTGCAGCAGATGGTAGGACACCGCCGAGAACCAGTCGAGGTTGGGAAACATGCGCTTCTCGCGCATCATCACCGTCTCGATGCGCTCGGCGATCGAGAACATCTGCAGATCGCCGGCCTGCTCGCCCAGCTCGCGGGCGAGCGCCTTGATCACCTGATTGCGTGGATCGGACACCGTGTAGACCGGATGCCCGAAGCCGATGATGACTTCCTTGCGGGACAGGCGCGCGCGGATATCGGCTTCGGCGCCGTCCGGATCCGCATAGCGCTGCTGAATCTCGCAGGCGACCTCGTTCGCCCCGCCATGCTTCGGTCCGCGCAGCGCGCCGATCGCGCCCGTAATGCAGGAGTACATGTCCGAGCCGGTGCCGGCTATGACTCGGGCGGCGAACGTCGAGGCATTGAACTCGTGCTCGGCATACAGAATGAGCGAGATATGCATGGCCCGTACCCAGGCGGGCGGCGGCGGCCGGCGGTGCAGGAGGTGCAGGAAATGTCCGCCGATCGAATCGTCCTCGGTCTCGAGCTGGACCTGGTGTCCGCCGTGGCTGGCGTGATACCAGTACGCGAGCATCGAGCCGAGCGAGGCGATCAGGCGATCGGCAATATCGCGCGCGCCGGATTCGGGGTGTGGATCCTTCTCCGGCAGCGTGCACCCGAGCGCCGAGACGCCGGTGCGCAGCACGTCCATCGGATGGGCCGCGGCGGGCAGCTGCTCGAGCACGGTCCGCACCACCGCCGGCAGCCCCCGTAACGAACGCAGCTTGGCCTTGTAGGCGGCCAGCTCCGTCCGGTTCGGCAGGGTGCCGTGGATGAGCAGATGAGCGATTTCCTCGTACTCGCACGCGGTGGCGATCTCGAGAATGTCGTAGCCCCGGTAGTGCAGGTCGTTGCCGCTGCGTCCGACGGTGCAGAGTGCCGTATTGCCCGCCGTCACGCCGGAGAGCGCGACGGACTTCTTCGGTTTCAGCCCCGGAGCCGGCTGTGCGGTGGCGTTCATGCGGTGACTCTAGTCTCGCTCGAGCCCAAACGAAAATATATTGAAAATAAAATTTCAATATGAGAAAAGTATTGTCATGGAGTTGCGCCACCTGCGGTACTTCCTCGCTGTGGCCGAGGAGTTGAACATCACCCGCGCAGCGCGCCGGCTCAACATCTCGCAGCCGCCGCTGACGCAACAGATCAAGGCGCTCGAGGCGGAACTCGGCGTGACCCTCATCGACCGCTCGGCCTACCGAATCGCGCTCACGGATGCCGGCCAGGTGTTCGCGGGCGAAGCGGCGCGCATCCTGGACGCGGTGCGCGACGCCGCGGGGCTGGTGCGCTCGGCGGCCCGCGGCGCCCGGGGGCGGGTCAGGGTGGGTTTCACGGAATCCGCCTCGTTCAATCCGCTGGTGACCTCCGCGCTGCGCGCTTTCCGAGCCACCTATCCGGAGGTCGAAATCTCACTCGAGGAGCATCCGTCCACGGATCTCGCCGCAGAGTTGCGCGCAGGGGGAATAGACGTGGGCTTCCTGCGCCCGCCGCTGCGAGACGAACGGGGATTGGTATTCGATCTGCTGGAACGGGAGCCGCTGGTCGTCGCGGTGCCGGGTGAGCACAAGTTGGCGCGGCGCCGCAGCGTGCGGCTCACGGACCTCGCCGCCGAGACCTTCATTCTGTATCCGCGCGCCGTGCGCCCGGGGCTGGCCGACGAAGTGGTCGGCGCCTGCGAGGCAGCGGGCTTTACGCCGCGGGTGGGACAATATGCGCCGCAGCTGTCCTCCACGATCAATCTGGTCGCGGCATCGCTCGGCATTTCGATCGTGCCGGCGAGCATGCGCTCGCTGCAGCCACGGCTGGTGGCGTACGTGCCACTGCATGGCGAGACGTTGCGCGCCCTGCTGGGCGTGGCGTACCGGGGTGAGGAGCGCTCCGCGGTGGTGCGCCAGTTCATCGAGCGGGCGCGGGCAGCCTCCCGATGAGCCGGCCAACGCCGCCCGAACCGCAGCGCGCACCGGCTGGGCTTGCCGACCGGTTGACCGCAACGCTCGCTGCCGAGATCCGCCGGGTGTTCGACGGGCAGCTCGCAGCGGCGCTGCGCTTGCGCAGCTCGACGGTGCAGGAGCGTCTCGAGAGGCTCGGGCGCCTGCGCGCGCAGATCCTCACTCATCGCCGGGAGATCCTCGCCGCGATCGGCGCGGATCTGGGGCGGCCCGAGGCGGAGACCGAGCTGGCTGAAATGCTGCCCCTGTTGGCGGATCTGGCCGACCAGCGGCGGAATCTGGCACGGTGGCTGCGCCCGCGGCGCGTGCGCTCGACCGTCGCGACCCTCGGGAACCGTGCCTGGGTGCAGCGCGAGCCGCGCGGACGTGCGCTCATCATCTCGCCGTGGAACTATCCGCTGGTGCTCACGTTGGGACCGCTCATCCCCGCGCTCGCCTGCGGCAACACGGCGATCATCAAGACATCGGAACTCGCTCCGCACAGCTCCAGCCTGCTCGCGAGCCTGGTCCGTGAGGCGTTCGAGGAGAGCGAGGTGGCGTTGTTCGAGGGCGATGCGACGGTAGCCGGCGCTCTGCTCGAGCTGCCGTTCGACCATATTTTCTTTACGGGCTCGCCGGCAGTCGGTCGGGTGGTGATGGCCGCTGCGGCCCGACATCTTTCCAGCATCACGCTCGAGCTCGGCGGCAAGTCGCCGGCGATCATCGACGCGAGTGCGGACCTGGATCGCGCCGCCGATGTCATTGCCTGGGGCAAGTGTCTCAATGCGGGGCAGACCTGCATTGCGCCGGATCACCTGTACGTGCACGAGACCGTCTACGAGCAGGTGCTGGCGCGGCTCAAGTGGCGCCTCGGGAACTGGTACGGCGCGGATCCCGAGCGCTCGCCTGATCTGGCCCGGATCGTCACTGCGCGCCACACCGGGCGACTTGCCGAGCTGCTCGCGGATGCCCGTTCGCGCGGTGCGCAGGTGTTGCACGGCGGCCGGGTCGCCCTGGACCGGCGATTCGTCGCCCCCACGTTGCTGGGGGGGATACCCGACGATGCGCGCATCATGCAGGAGGAGATCTTCGGGCCGCTGCTGCCGATCATCACCTACCGAGCGCAGGACGATCTCATCGCGCGGATCAATGCCGCGCCGAAGCCGCTCGCGATGTACATCTGGACACGCCGGCCGCGTGAGGCGCGCCGGCTCATCGCGCGGACCAGCGTCGGCGGGACCTGTATCAATCAGGTTGCCGTGCAGTTCCTGCAGCACAACCTGCCGTTCGGCGGGGTCAATCAATCCGGCATCGGCAGCTATCACGGCGAGTGGGGCATCCGCGCGTTCTCGCACGAGCGCGCGATCGTCGACGCCAGATTGCAGCTCTCGAGTGCATTCTTTCCACCGTACGGCGCGCGCGTACGGCGCACGGCGGCGTTGCTGCGCAGGCTGTCCGCCTGGCTCGGGTAAGCGCCTAACGCCGGTCCCTGGCGCCGGCGACGCTCGCGGCGGTCTGTCCGAACAATATGCGGCGCGATTCCTTGCTCACTACCGGTTGTGCTGAAAACTCCCCGGCACGAGCGTAGGCGCGCTGCGTCGCGGAGCGCGCCGCGATGCCGGTAAACCAACGTTTCAGGTGCGGGAAATCACCGAGGTTCTGCCGCTGCCGTTCATGGGGGACGATCCACGGATAGCTGGCGATGTCGGCCACCGTGTATGTCTCGCCGGCGATGAACGGGCGATCCGCGAGGCGCCGTTCGAGCACCCCATAGAGCCGGTTGGTCTCCTGCACGTACCGCTCGATGGCGTAGGGAATCTTCTCGGGCGCATATTGTCCGAAGTGGTGATTCTGCCCGGCCATCGGTCCAAGACCGGCGACCTGCCAGAACAGCCATTGCAGCGTCTCGGCCTCGCCGCGCGGGTCCGCGGGGATGAGCTGGCCGGTCTTCTTGCCGAGATACCACAGGATGGCGCCGGACTCGAACACCGACAGCGGCGGGCCGCCGCAGGCCGGCGCGTGATCGACGATCGCGGGCATGCGGTTGTTCGGCGAAATGGCCAGGAATTCCGCCCGGAACTGCTCGCCCTTGCCGATGTTCACCGGCGTGATGCGATACGCCAGTCCCGACTCCTCGAGAAACATCGTGATTTTGTGGCCGTTCGGCGTTGGCCAGTAGTACAGATCGATCACGCTGCACCTCCATCGATGATCAACGTCCGGGCGCATTGCCCGGCTAGTGTAATGCTTCGTAATTAAGGGAACCACTGAGCGCAGATCCTGTCTTACCATTGACGCTGTCAATGGGGATCGCGCGATGCGCAAAGCGGCTGAAATTGTGTTGTCGA